>NZ_JBCGCU010000015.1:0-78377 GCF_038739665.1 Pseudoalteromonas qingdaonensis
TTCTCACTTGGAGTTTAACTCCACTGAAGGGCCGTTGAAGACTACAACGTTGATAGGCAGGGTGTGGAAGCGCTGTGAGGCGTTAAGCTAACCTGTACTAATTACCCGTGAGGCTTAACCATACAACGCCAAAATGGTGTGAGACTGTTAAGTTAGAAGTTAGAAATTAAAGACTGAAGTAGACAGTTACTTATAAAGCTTTCCGAATTAATACTGATTGCAATGCGATTAGTAACCAATTTGCTTGGTGACAATAGCGTTCTGGACCCACCTGACCCCATGCCGAACTCAGCAGTGAAACGGAACAGCGCCGATGATAGTGTGGCATTTGCCATGTGAAAGTAGGTCATCACCAGGCTCCTAATTTAAGAAAGCCCGGCTCAAAGAGCCGGGTTTTTTAGAGCAAAAAAAAGAATTTACAATTTTTTGCTTGGCGACCATAGCGTTTTGGAACCACCTGACCCCATGCCGAACTCAGAAGTGAAACGAAACAGCGTCGATGATAGTGTGGCATTTGCCATGTGAAAGTAGAACATCGCCAAGCTCCTAATTATACGAAGAACCCAGCCTAGCGCTGGGTTTTTTCGTTTAAAAACATTGATGTTCTACTTGAACATGGCAGGAAAAAGCTAAGCGAAGCGAATTCATCCATGTGATAAAGCTGTAGGGGACAGCTTTACGTCGCGCAGGCGACCCGCAGGGCAAGGGCAGGATAGCCCGAAGTAAAGTAGAACATCGCCAAGCTCCTATTCAAAGAAACCCGTTGCAGAAATGCAGCGGGTTTTTTGCGTTTGTAGGTCAGCCTTTTAGGCCGACAATGCGGCATGTCATTGTGGCATGGATCTGCACCTTGTCGGGGTTATCGACAATATGCTCCTGCATTGTTCTACTACCGCCATCCATGGCGGCAAACCCCGACCTAATAAATTATTCCTACAGCTCTCTGTAGGCGAGGCTTTAGCCTTGCAAAAGCAGAATTGGTAAAAATCATAAGGGATAATCTGAGATCTTTGCTATTAAAGGTATAAGCCAGCTCTTGTCTGTGAGTAAATAAGATAAGGTTTAGAGAAAGAAGGGAGAGTGTTCCCCGGCTTGCGGTTACGAATATCAGCCCTTGAACCCTAAGGTTCAAGGCGGAAGACACCTGTAAGCCGTAGGCTTCTCGGTACATGCCGAGCTTGCGCAATAGCCTACAAAATGCATTCCTGAATAAAAATTATCGGCTCAGGGACGTCATTCGCTGGCCAACAAGCTAGGGAACACCTTTAGTATATAAGACCTTGCTAAAGGGATACAGTCAAATCACAAAATTTCCTTCCAAGTGCAGGCAAAGTAAACAAGCTGGGTGTTATTTGATCGCCATCATGCTTGGGGGGCTACAATACGGTGGAGTCGCCTTCGCTGCAGTGGTAGCATTGGACATTGGAATTAATATTTTTCGTCATACGCGAGTCAATCATGAGCGAACAACCTAGCTATCAGCAAGCCCAACTACTCTTAGAAAGCAACGAGATCTTTGTTATGCCCTCAGAAGTGCAGGGAATTATCACAGGGCTCCTAGCCTGTGGCCTGGATATCGAAGAAAAAGCCTACCTGGGTCTGCTGAGCGATGTGCTTAATGACGGCATCAGCTTTGAAAAGAACCTTAAACTTTGGTTGAGCGAACTCTACTCCCAAGCGGTTGAAAGCTTCTCTAATGAGCAGTTACAGTTTGAGCTTATGCTGCCGGACGAAGAAGAAAGCCTGATCGATCAAGCTAATGCCCTGGTTGCCTGGGTAAACGGCTATTTACTGGGTTTTGGCTTAAAGCAAAAAGACTACGGCAAACTAAGCGATGACGTAAAAGAAGTGATCCAGGACTTCACCGAAATCAGCCGCCTTGATACCCACTTTGATGAAACCGAAGAAGACAAGCAGGCACTGCATGAAGTGTTGGAGTATGTGCGCGTATCGGCCATGCTTTGCTTTGCCGAGCTGGGCAAACGAGAGAGCACGGCGCCAACTTCAAAGACGCTACACTAATGAATATCACTAACGCAGAATACCGCGCGCGTCAGCACCAGTTGCTGGCGCAAATGAAAAACAACTCGGTTGCCCTTATTCCCGCTGCGAAGGAGATTACCCGCAGCCGTGATACCGAATTCCCATTCCGTCAGGACAGCGACTTTTTCTATCTTACCGGCTTTAACGAGCCCGATGCCATGTTGGTACTGGTCAAAGGCGAAGAGCAAAAGTCCATCCTGTACTGTCGCGCCAAAGATAAAACCGCCGAGATCTGGCATGGCCGTCGTATGGGCGCCGATGCCGCTAAAGAACAGCTCCCTATCGATGATGCCTACACCCTTGCCGAGCTGGAGCAGGGGCTTATCGACGCGGTGAACCAAAAAGCCACCCTCTATTTTGGTCAGGGCGTGTATAAAGACGTCGACGACCAGGTTTTTGCCTTACTCAATACCCTGCGTGGCGCCCCTAAAAAGGGCTATCGTGCGCCTGAGGTGATCCGCGATATTCGCACCCTGGTGCATGAAATGCGCCTATTTAAATCACCGGCAGAGCAAGAGCTTATGCGTCAGGCGGGTAAGATCAGTGCCGATGGTCACAAGCGCGCCATGCGTTTTGCCAAGGCCGGCGCCACCGAGTATCAACTCGAAGCCGAATTACATCATCATTACGCCATGAACGGCGCCCGTTATCCGGCCTATGGCACCATAGTGGGCAGCGGCGATAACGCCACCATCTTGCACTACACCGAAAACGAATCGACCCTGAAAGATGGCGACCTGGTACTGATTGATTCGGGCTGTGAGCTGGCCGGTTATGCCGCCGATATTACCCGTACCTTCCCGGTTAACGGCAAATTTTCTGACGCGCAAAAGGAAGTTTATAACCTGGTGCTTAAGGCCCAGTATGCAGCGTTGGATATGGTCAAACCGGGTAATACCCTGGCTCAGACCGCCAAGGTGGTAAACCGTATTCTTACCCAGGGCCTGATTGACCTTGGCTTGCTAGAAGGCGAGCTTGACGAGCTATTAGAAAGCCAAGCCTATCGCGCCTTTTATATGCACGGGCTGGGCCACTGGCTTGGCCTTGATGTGCATGACGTAGGTGAGTACAAGCAAGACGAAAAAGACCGTCCTTTCGAGCCGGGCATGGTGCTGACCATAGAGCCGGGCCTCTACATTAGCGAAGATGCGCCGGTGGCAGAGCAATATCGCGGTATTGGCATTCGCATTGAGGACGATGTACTGGTCACTGAAAATGGCCATGAAAATCTTACCGCCTCGGTGCCCAAAGAAATCGCCGAAATAGAAGCGCTAATGCAGGAGAGCTAACAGGTGCAGCACTTTGATGTGGTGATTGTAGGCGGTGGTTTGGCCGGAGGCACATTGGCGAATGTGTTAGCGCAGCAGTGCCCGCAATTGCGTTTAGCCGTTATCGAGGCGTATCAGCCCAGTAACGACTACCACCCCAGCTTTGATGATAGATCCATTGCCTTGGCCGCCGACTCGGTGCACTACCTCAAGCAATATGGCTTATTTAACGAGCACAGCGACTATGCCTGTGCCATTAAACAGGTGCAGGTATCGGACCGCGGACATTTTGGCAAAACCCAGTTAAACCATGTGGATTATGATCTTGATGCCTTGGGTTACGTGGTTGAAGTGCGCCCATGGGGTCAGGCCTTGCATCGTGCTTTGGCAAGCCATCAACAAGTGACCCAATTTTGCCCTGCGAAAGTCACCGCGGTAAGCATGCATGAGGCACATAACCAGATCACTTTGGACGATGGCACCGAGCTTAGCGCCAAACTCCTGGTGGTGGCCGATGGCGCCCAGTCGCCCACGCGCAAGTTATTACATCTGGATTTTGACACCCAGGAATATACCCAACATGCCCTGATTGCCAATGTAGAAGTGCAGGGCGACCATCAATGTCAGGCCTTTGAGCGTTTTACCAGCCATGGTCCACTGGCCTTACTGCCCATGTCGCGTAAGCGCTATTCATTGGTGTGGTGCGACCAAGGCCATAAACTGGGCGACTTGCAAGATGCTTCCAGCGACGAATTCGTTGCCAGGCTGCAACAGGAGTTTGGCTATCGCGCCGGACTCTTTACCCAGGTCGGCGAGCGCAGCGTTTATCCCTTGGTGTGGGGCAGAGCAAACAGTCTTGTTAGCCACCGCGCCGTGGTAATTGGCAATGCCGCCCATGCCATTCATCCCATTGCCGGGCAAGGCTTTAACCTGGGCCTGCGCGACATCAAAGAACTGGTGGCCAAAATTGCCTATGCTGGCGATGAGTTAGGCACATACGCCTTTACCTCGGCCTACGCTCAGGCGCGCGCCGAGGACATTACCCGAGTGATGACACTGACCGACACTCTAGTACGTACTTTTTCCAATGGCTCGCGCACCATAGCCCTTGGGCGCAGTATGGGTTTGGCGGCAATGCAAGTATGCAGCTCGTTGCGTCAGCCATTAGCAAAACAATTAATGGGGTTTAATTAACGTATGTTTCAAGCGAAGGTAGCCGTGGTTGGCGGCGGTTGTGTTGGATTAAGTGCCGCGCTGGCACTGAGCCTGCAAGGCGTCTCTGTAGTAGTCATCGATGCCGGCGATAAATGCGCGCCCTTAAGCGATGAATACGGCCTGCGCGTCAGTGCCATTAACCAGGCCAGCGAAGCCCTGTTTACAGAGCTCGGCGCCTGGCCGCTGATGCAAGAGCAGCGTATCAGTCCTTATACGCAAATGGACGTACGGGATAAAGACAGCTTCGCCCATATTCATTTCAGCGCGGATGACTACGATGTCACTCATCTGGGTCATATTATTGAAAATGATGTTATTCATCGCGCTCTGGTAGCCAGATTAGAGCAGCAAGCCAATGTCACCTTGTTGTTTAATCACGCCTATAAAGACATTCACCAAAGCGACAGCAATGTATTAATCACCCTGGATAATGGCTCGCCGGTGATGTGTGAGCTCTTGATCGCCGCCGACGGCGCAAATTCAGGCGTACGCCAGCGCTTTAATCTGCCCATTACCTTTAAAGATTATGATCACCATGCCCTGGTCGCTACCATTAAAACCGAGCAGGGCAATGAGCAGTGCGCCCGTCAGGTGTTTTTGCCGGACGGCCCTTTGGCGTTTTTACCCCTTGCCGATGAGCATATGCATTCCATCGTCTGGTCGTGCTCACCACAGCAGGCACAGGCATATCAAGGCATGACTGACGAAGAGTTTAATAAGGCCTTATACACCGCCTTTGACGGCCAATGTGGCCTGTGTGAGGTGCAATCCAAACGTCCGGTCTTCCCACTGACCATGCGCTACGCCCGTCAATGGGTGAAGGAGCGTATCGTATTGATGGGCGATGCGGCCCACACCATACACCCGTTGGCGGGTTTAGGTATGAACTTAGGTCTTAAGGATGCGGCGCGCTTTACCGAGTTGCTGACCGAGCCACTGTTAAGCGGCGAGGGCGATCTTCAACGCGCACTGCGCACCTATGAGCGCGAGCGAAAGCTCGACGCGCAAAAACATATCGCTACCATGCAGGGGCTGAAAACCCTGTTTGCCGGCAACAACCCCATTAAGAAGTTGGTACGCGGCCTTGGCTTAAGCGCGGTGAACGACATCAAACCGCTGAAGCAGGTGTTTGCCGAGCAGGCGCTCGGCAAATAATCCAGGCTTAACTTAGGCGCAAAGTAATAAACTCGGCGAGCTTGTCGATGGCATTGGCAGGCTCCTGAGCGCGTTTAATCAAGCTAATACCCACTTGCCCCAGCACCGGCAGCATGTCGGTGTGTGTGGTAAAGGGCAGCTCCTCGGGTACGGTTTTACGCGCCAATACAGTGATCCCCAGCTCTTCCTTAATGGCTGCCGTGAGTCCGGTCAAATCCGCATTGGTATAAACAATACGCCAGGGAATGCCGGCCTGCTCCAGGGCATCTATGGCGCGGCGGCGATAAATACAGCCCTGCGGCGCCACTACTAAGGTCACCGGCTTGTTCGCCTTGATGGAGGTATTGCCCACCCACACCAGCTGATCTTGTAAAAAGCTCGGGTAGTGGGGGTTATCCAGCTGCTCCACTAAGGTTAGCAGCAGATCAAACTCTTCGCGGTTACTCACGTGCATCAGCTGCTTGCTGAGCTCGGATTTCACCTCCAGCGACACATCCGGATACAGGGATACGAAATCGCCAATAATGGCGGGCAAAATACTGGCAGCAAATTCGCTGGGAATGCCTAAACGCACCTTACCTGTGACGGTTTCATTACTAAAGAGCTGTAAGATGGCGTCGTTTTCTTTGAGGATTTGCTTGGCCAGCGGCAGCAGTTGCTCGCCCTGATGATTGAGCACCTGGCGTTGCCCCTGCTTTTTAAACAGCTTACGGCCGAGTAAGTCTTCAAGGCGCTTTATTTGCAGGCTGACCGCAGGTTGCGACAGCCCCAGCAGCTCACCGGCCTTGGCAAAACCACCCACGTCAACAACGGTGACCAGGGTGCGCAGACTGTCCATAGGGATATTTTTCATATTAGTAAATCTTCACATTAGCAAAGGAAATTTATTGGCGTATATACATTGAAATTATTTATCAATCGATAAAAAATTACAATTTGTTGTTGCTCTAGCCCAGCCCTATACTGCCAGAAGTTTAAAAATCACAAGTTGAGGCAGTCATGACGATTCAATCTCTCTTTTTTGCCCGCCATCACGGCGCGGAAAACGCCCAGACCAATACCTTTGTGTCGGCCAGTGAGCAGATCATCGACCTCGGCGGCTCGGAAGTGCTGTTGTTATTGCAAAGCCTTAAAACCAGCACCTTGAACTGGGCCAATAAAACCGGCATGGCGGTGCGTTATGAGTTGGCCGAGCAGGCGCTCAGTTTTGATGTTTTCTTCTTAAGCGATACCGCGCTGCGCATTGTGACCAATGACGCCGAGCAGCTGTTAGCTGTGCTTAATACGGCCAGCGAGTCATTTGATGTGGATATTTTGCCGCGTCCTGAGCTAAATTGCCTACACTTTAGCGGTCCCGATGCCGGCGAGTTCCTAAGCCAGCAGTTCAGCCTGTATATGGGTATGGCGTTGGGCGACAACAGCCAGCATTATGGCGTGCAGTGCGATGACTGTTTTGTTATCGCCAGTGCCAAAGACGCACAGCAGTATTATCGTGTGTTTGCCTTGGCATCGACGCTAGCGGATTTAACTCATAGCCTAACCAGCGCTCGTTTTAACCCCCAAGCACAAGCTGCTTAAATGGGCGCACCGGGTTATGTAAGCATCTTTTGCCAGATGTTAAAAAAGTAATCGTTAATTTGGGTGCCAGCGGCGAACAACTTATGTATAATCGCGGCCCATGTTATTCCCCCTCAATTTATGAGGCCACGCCCACCATACTGGGTTTGTAAAACGTGAAGGAATATTATGTCTTCTAAAACACCTCTACATGCCAAGCACCTAGAAGCCGGTGCAAAAATGGTTGATTTCCATGGTTGGGAACTGCCGATTAACTATGGTTCACAAATCGAAGAACACAACGCGGTACGTACCGATGCTGGTATGTTCGACGTATCACACATGACCATAGTTGACGTTCAAGGCGCTGACGCCAAAGCTTTCCTACAAAAATTAGTAGCGAACGATGTTGCTAAGCTGACTGTACCGGGTAAAGCCCTGTACACAGGTATGCTTAACGAGCAAGGCGGTGTGATCGACGATTTGATCATCTATTTCTTCAGCGACACCGACTACCGCCTAGTGGTTAACTCGGCGACCCGTGAAAAAGACTTAGCCCACTTGGCTGTAGTTTCTGCCGATTTCAATGTGACTGTGACCGAGCGTCCTGAGTTCGCCATGGTTGCAGTGCAAGGTCCTAACGCCAAAGCAAAAACTGCCAAAATACTAAGCGATGAACAGCAACAAGCCGTGGCCGATATGAAGCCATTCTTCGGTATGCAGGTCGGTGATTTATTTATCGCCACAACAGGCTATACTGGCGAAGACGGTTACGAAATCGTAGTACCAAGCGAGCAGGCTGCAGACCTATGGCAACAGCTGTTAGACGCAGGTGTAGTGCCAGCAGGTTTGGGTGCGCGTGACACCTTACGCCTAGAAGCAGGTATGAACCTATATGGTCAGGACATGGACGAAAGCGTATCTCCGCTGGCGGCCAATATGGCTTGGACCATTGCCTGGGAACCTGCAGAGCGTGATTTCATCGGCCGTGCTGTATTAGAGCAACAACGCGCTGACAAGAGCACTGACAAACTTGTAGGTCTTGTGCTTGAAGAAAAAGGCGTATTACGTGGTGGCTTAAAAGTAGTGAGTGAAGCGGGCGAAGGGGTGATCACCTCAGGTACCTTCTCACCAACACTAGGTCACAGTATTGCACTTGCCCGTGTACCGCGTGAAGTCGGTGATACGGCGCAGGTTGAAATGCGTAAAAAATTAGTCAATGTTAAAGTGGTTAAACCTTGCTTTGTGCGTCAAGGTAAAGCCGTAGTATAAGAATATAAATTTACACCAAAGGAACAGACAATGAGCAACATTCCAAGCGAGTTAAAGTACGCTAGTTCACACGAGTGGGTTCGCGCTGAAGGCGATGGCACTTACACTGTAGGTATCTCAGAGCACGCGCAAGAGCTTCTAGGTGACATGGTATTCGTAGAACTACCAGACGTTGGTGACGAAGTAGACGCAGGTGAAGACTGTGCCGTTGCTGAGTCTGTAAAAGCGGCTTCAGACATCTACGCGCCAATCAGCGGTGAAATCGTTGCTATTAACGAAGAGCTTGAAGATGCACCTGAAACAGTAAACAGCGACCCTTACGGTGACGGCTGGTTATTCCGTATTAAAGCATCTGATGAGTCTGAGCTTGAAAATCTGCTTGATGCAGAAGGCTACCAGAACAACATCGACGAAGACTAATTAGTCGTTTGGGCGTCGGCCCTGAAAAGCCCCGTTTTGGGGCTTTTTTGATACTAACCCCAGATATAGGGTTAGTGTAGATGTGCCGCCATATCGGCACCCTTACAGGTTTGGTGCAATGCCATATTTGTTGGCAATAACCCCCACCGAATCGCATTAAATTTCTTGGATCATAGGAATCTGGACACATGTCAAATGCCAAATCTCTTGAACAGTTAGAGCAGAAGCAAGATTTTATTCGTCGTCACATTGGCCCAAGCGCGGCGCAAATGAGCGACATGCTAAGTGCTCTTGGAGTATCGAGTGTTGAAGCGCTGATGGAACAAACTGTTCCAGCTAGCATTCGTCTTGAGAACGGCCTGCAAATTGGCGAAAGCCGCACTGAGGTTGAAACCCTAAGCTACCTAAAATCAGTAGCCAGCAAAAACAAGGTATTCAAATCTTACATAGGTCAGGGTTACCACCCGACTCATGTACCTCATGTGATCCTGCGTAACGTTTTAGAAAACCCAGGTTGGTACACGGCTTATACACCTTATCAGCCAGAGATCGCTCAAGGTCGTTTGGAATCACTGCTTAACTTCCAAACGCTGTCTATGGACCTAACCGGTCTTGACCTAGCAAGCGCGTCACTACTAGACGAAGCAACAGCCGCTGCTGAAGCCATGGCACTTGCCAAGCGCGTTTCTAAAGCGAAAAAAGCCAACGCATTCTTTATTGCCCAAGACGTTCACGTACAAACTATCGACGTGGTAAAAACACGTGCCGAGCAGTTTGGTTTTGACATCATCATTGGCCCTGCAAGCGAAGCTGCAAACCATGAGATCTTCGGTGCCTTATTCCAGTATCCAACAACCAGCGGTGAAGTGGTTGATTTAACCGACCTTATCGCTGCTGTACAAAGCAAAAAAGCCCTGGCCTGTGTTGCTGCAGACATCATGGCGCTTATGCTACTTAAAGCACCAGGTAAACTAGGTGCAGATGTAGTACTTGGTTCAGCACAGCGCTTTGGTGTGCCTATGGGCTACGGTGGTCCACACGCTGCCTTCTTCACAACCCGTGATGCCTACAAGCGTTCACTACCAGGTCGTATTATTGGTGTTTCAAAAGACCGCCTAGGTAACGATGCACTGCGCATGGCAATGCAAACACGTGAACAGCACATCCGCCGTGAAAAAGCCAACTCAAACATCTGTACTGCTCAGGTGTTACTAGCGAACATGGCTGCCTTCTACGCGGTTTACCACGGCCCACAAGGTCTGAAAACTATCGCCGAGCGTATCCACCGTTTCGCCGATATCCTGGCCGCTGGTCTGAAAGAGAAGGGCGTTGCCCTTAAGCACGATACTTGGTTCGACACCATTACCGTTGTTGCTGATAACAAAGACGAAGTCGTTGCACGCGCACTAGCGGCAGAAGTGAACTTTGCGACTAACCACGCTGGTGAGTACTCAATCTCTGTGTCTGAGACCACAACACGTGAAGACGTACTAGAGCTATTCGACATCATCCTAGGTGAAGGCCATGGTCTGGACGTAGCAGCACTTGATGCACAAATCAGCGCCAATGGTTCACAGTCTATCCCAGCTAGCCTGGTACGTGATGATGAAGTGCTAACGCACCCGAACTTTAACTCATACCACAGCGAAACCGAGATGCTTCGTTATATCAAGCGTCTTGAAAACAAAGACTTAGCGCTTAACCACTCAATGATCTCGCTAGGTTCATGTACCATGAAGCTGAACGCGACCGCTGAGATGATCCCAATCACCTGGCCAGAGTTTGCTAACCTGCACCCATTCTGCCCATTGGATCAAGCAGCCGGTTACCAGATCATGATTGGTGAACTGCACGACTGGTTGGTAAACATCACGGGTTACGATGCCGTATCACTACAGCCTAACTCAGGTGCTCAGGGTGAATACGCAGGTCTTATCGCGATTCGTAAATACCACGAGTCACGCGGCGAAGGTCACCGTAACGTATGTTTGATCCCAAGCTCTGCACACGGTACTAACCCTGCATCAGCACAAATGGCCAGCATGAAGATTGTGGTTGTTGATTGCGACAAGCAAGGTAACGTGGATATGGCTGACCTTAAAGCGAAAGCTGAAGCCGTGTCAGAGAACCTATCTTGCATCATGATCACATACCCGTCTACGCACGGTGTATACGAAGAAACCATCCGTGAAATCTGCGATATCGTGCATCAGCACGGCGGCCAGGTTTACATGGACGGCGCCAACATGAACGCCCAGGTAGGTGTAACCAGCCCAGGCTTTATCGGTTCAGACGTATCGCACCTTAACCTGCACAAAACATTCTGTATCCCACACGGTGGCGGTGGCCCAGGTGTTGGCCCAATCGGTGTTAAATCACACCTTGCGCCATTTATGCCTAACCACAGCGTGATCAACGTACCAGGTACTAACGTAGACAACGGTGCGGTATCGGCAGCCCCTTACGGCTCAGCGCTTATTCTTCCTATCTCATGGGCCTATATCACCATGATGGGCAGCGAAGGCCTGCGTGAAGCGACTGAAACAGCGATTGTGAATGCTAACTATCTAGCCGAGAAGCTAAGCGAGCATTACCCAATCCTATACCGTGGCCGTAACAACCGCGTTGCCCACGAGTGTATCGTTGACCTGCGCCCAATTAAAGAAGCCACTGGCGTGTCTGAAATGGACGTAGCTAAGCGCTTGATGGACTACGGTTTCCACTCACCAACTATGTCATTCCCGGTAGCCGGCACCTTGATGATCGAGCCTACTGAGTCTGAGTCTAAGGTTGAGATCGACCGTTTCATCGAAGCCATGGTGTCAATCAAGAGCGAAATCGACAAGGTTGCCTCTGGCGAGTGGTCAATTGAAGACAACCCGCTAGTATACGCGCCGCACACCCAAGCAGACGTACTAGGCAACGACTGGAACCGCGCATACGACCGCATCTATGCCGCATTCCCAGTTGAAAGCGTAGCAAAGAACAAGTTCTGGCCAACAGTAACACGTATCGATGACGTGTTCGGTGACCGTAACCTGATCTGTTCTTGCCCAGGTGTGGATACATATCGCGAGGAATAATCGGTTGATTACTCGCTGCAGAGCGAGGGCTGATTAAAATCGTTTTTGAGAAGCGCCCCTGAAAAGGGGCGCTTTTTTTGTGGGTGTTATACGGCGAAAGACCGCCTTTTGGTCAGCTTCGCTGCTTTTGTAGGTCAGACTTCAGTCTGACAATTACTATTTCAGGGTTTCATTATTGCTGAAGAACGCTGGATAACATCTCTTTTCAAATTGAGATCTTGTCGCGTTGGCGACTACAACCAAAGGGGGAGTGATTCGACTCCCCCTTTGGAAACCCCCGCGAACCCGTAATTCGCCACTGCTTCCGAACTAAGTCTTTTGTTAAACGCTGCGCTTAGCTGCTGACGCGATTTAACCCTCAACAACTTTGGAACAATTCATCCATGAAGCTGTGATCCTGTCGGCATCCATGCCTCCACCTCCGAGTGCTGCGAAGCGATGCTTCGGTCACTCGTCGCCCTCGCTGTCATCACCAAGCTACGCAACAAAAGCTGATTTCTACAGCGCGAATTTAAACGGGAAATCAGCTGATACATCTGTGTTAGACAGCTGTATTTGAGCGATTGTGAGTTAGGGTCTGTAGGTCGGCCTTTTAGGCCGACAAGTAAGGCGCTGTAGGGCAGTCTTCAGACTGCCAACTCCTCTGGCCCTTTCAGGGTGAAGGTTAAGTGCTTACGCATATCTTTTAGGATCACGCCTTTTTTCAGCATGGCGGCGCTTAAGCGTTTTTGCCATTTGAGTAGGTGAGGTTCGGCGGCCTTTAGTGCTTGGTCATTTTCGAATTGAAAACACAGGAGCAGGGAGCCGGGGAACAAGTGATATTCCACATCAAACCAGCATTGCAACATGCCGGGTATTTCTGCGCGCGCTTGTTGTTCGAGTGCTTCGGCAACGTTGAGCACCAGTGCTTGTTGTTTTAGCTGGACTTTGGAGAGCTTTTTCATGGAAGTTCGAGATAAGTAGTTACGGTAATAAAGCATAATTATAACCGGGCCCAGAGCGCTATGGAATGTGGAATGCATTAGAATCCATTAGGGTGGGTGTCCTGCTAATATTTGTTTAACAAAAACCTGAATTCGGAAGCATTGGCGAATTACGGGCGCCTTGGTTGTCGTCCCCGGTCTTTCACTGGCTCAAGGCGTTCGCATGCTAAAAATAGTCCACCGGACTATTTTCTTAACGCGCTCACTCGCCGCGACATGGTGCTACCGTTGTCAGCGGCCTGACTCCAAAGGCATCGCATAAATACTGCCACAACAGGGCGACCTCTGTTCAGTTACCGTGTTATATTTACTTTAATTGTCATCATTTTATCCGCATAAGGCTGGTATCAATACTGGGCCAGCTTAGCAAATGGGTGTAGCGGCGAATTTAAGAAGAGACGTATGCAAGAATCAGATTTATTTTCACAACTGGGCCAACGCAAGCTGCAGCAAAGTGAGCTGGTCGACACGGTTAACAAACATTATGGCGATTATGTGTTTAACTCGGTCGGCGCGGTGACCACCAGTGAGAGTGTGTATTTCCCTATTAAAGAAGGTGTACTCGCCGGCTACTGGCTGGACACGGATGCCGCAGACTATCAATCCCTGGAAGGTAAAACCCTTTCATCTATCGAAAACCTGTATTTCTTTGTCTTTACCCCGCAACAGATGCAAGAGCTGATCCTAGATGGCGATGAAGAAGAGTAAACAAACCCACGGCCACTCCTATCCAGCAGCCCTGCACCCTTGTATCAGTTGATTTCCTGTTTAAATACGCGCTGTAGGAAGCGCCCGGCGCAGTGGCAATGATACGGCTTACCCGTTGCGACCATGGGATTTCACTGCGTAAGTCCAAGGTTTGATTGTGATCCAAAACATCCCCCCAAGATCGCTGGACAATATTGCGCTATGTGTATATAAAACCTATGCTTTTGTATTAATCTTGCGTAAATACACCGGTCTTTGATAAGAAAATGGAAAATCTGACGATCGCCATGGCGGGGTTAACCGCTATTATCCTGTTTGTTTTTGGGCTTGAGAACTTCTCCCGGGAAATCGAGCGTATTTCTGGTGAGCGTTTTCGCAAGTCCTTGAGCAGGGCCACCCGCATTCCCATCCTTGGGGTCGTTATTGGCGCTATAGTGACCGCCTTTATTCAGTCGAGCTCGGCCACCTCGGTGATCACCATCAGCCTGGTTAATGCCGGGGTGCTGACGTTTAAAAACAGTGTCGGCATTATTTTTGGCTCTAATGTGGGTACCACCATCACGGCTCAGCTGGTGGCTTTTAAACTTACTGTATTTGCTCCTGTTTTTATTATTATCGGCTTTTTCTTATCCCTTACCCGCAATCGTTTTTCCATCTTCGGCAAGGCTATTTTCTATTTTGGTTTTGTCTTTTTCAGCCTGAATCTTATCTCTTCTTCCTTGGCGCCTTTGCAAGAAAATCAGGCACTTATTAATATTTTAACGCAGCCGCAAAACCCACTGATTGCTATAGCGGTGGGCTGTTTGTTTACGGCGTTGGTGCAATCCAGCTCGGTCACTACGGGTCTAGCTATCATCTTTACCCAGCAGGGGATTTTGGGCCTTGAAAACGCAGTGCCCATTATTATGGGGGCCAATATAGGCACCACGGCAACGGCCATGATTGCCGTATTTGGTATGGATATCGCTGCTAAAAAAACGGCCCTGAGTCACTTTTTGTTTAATGTCGGTGGGGTGTTGTTGTTTTTGCCCGTTATTTTATTGTTTGGTCACAAGTTAAGTGAAGTGACTATGGACCCCGCCATGGCCTTGGCCAATATTCACTTTATTTTTAATGTGGTCGCGAGCCTGATATTTATTATTTTTGTGACGCCTTTTACCCGCTTTGTCGATTTTCTGCTCGGTGAAGGCACAATGGACTTTGAACGCCTTGAATTGCCAACCTATCAGGAAAATGAAGAGTTTCAGAGCGTGGTTAACCGACTGGAGGCGGGCAACCAGGAGCTGCTTAACTTTTTGAAGGAAAATTACAATCTCGTCACCTTAAGCCTGGAAACTAACTACAAGGGTATTCAAGACACGGCGCAAAAACGCATTGAATATGTCAATTTCTTTGAAAAAGAGTGCATGACCTACTTCACTTCCATCGTCAGCAAGATTAATGATGAAGAGCAGTCCCGGGAGCTTATAAGGCAAATTAATCGCTATGATTATTTGTTCCAGATCCATGACTCGATTAACGATCTGTTTGAAAGCAAACGCATTATGAATGACCAGTTTATCGAGCTAAAAAGTGATATTTTGATTTTGGTCAGAGAGTTATCGAGCGATACTTTAAGTCTTTTCACCCAAATCAGTGAGCATTTAGAAGAGCCGAAAAATGAGGAAATCGAGAAGTCGGCCAAGGTGCTGCAACTTCATCTAAATCAGGCTCATCGCAAGCTTTTATTGCTACTGGCCGACACCGATAGGCAAGATGCCGGGGCGCTCACAAATTTTATTACCTATTCACAGCGGCTCAAAGATAAGCTATTAAATCTCCATAAAATGTCGTCACATAAAAATGCCGAGCTGTGATCTGTTTGAGATCTGTTTCAAATAGGCGTAATAAATATAGCCTGGCTTATAGTCTCCTTCGGCACTTATAGGCGCTTAGGCGCTAGCCTAAAAATTTTGATGCGGTAGTTTGCTACCGCTTCTTTTGTTTTGTTGGTTTATTTTCGGTAGTTTGATTCCGATATTTTGGATGGGTAAAGATATAAACGGTAGAAATCTACCGTTTATATCTATGAGATACGCCCAAAGATAGCGCTAATTTAAAGCGCCGTTAAACTCTGCTCCAGCATGGCCTTAATCTGGGCGACGATTTTTGCTTCCACTTCAGGTTCAAACTGGGCGATACGCGGGGTGTGAATATGGCCTGTGGGAATGTCGGAATTGAGCTCGTTGCGCAGGCGAATGCTGCGATAGGAGATCTCGTTCGACAAATAGCCGCCACCGCCGCCGTTCACCGCCACCGCATTTTTAAGCTCTTCCAAGGTCTTCGGCTCAAAGGTTTTCTCCAGCGTGGTGACCTCGAGGTTGTCGATAACCTTGTACGGGCCCTTGGCCTTTTGCATCTGTGCTACCGGCAGGCTGAATTGCACAAACTCATCGCCGGGTAAGGGGCGGTCATTAAGGCTGGAAATTTTTGGCGCCGTTTGCGTGCCGCCATAAACGATATTGGCGTTATCCGGTGCGGTAACACTGCGACGTTTTCCGGGGAAGCGCTCAAGGTCAAAGTCTGTACGGCCCATGCTCACGGTCACCACCATATCCACGTTATTCAGGGCGTAGTAGGGGGCGAGAATTTCTTCAATCAGACCCAGGTCAAAGTCTTCATAGCGCACTGGGATCATTACAGTGTTGATTTCCGCCTTTACGCCCTTAAAGCTTATCACCTGACCATCGAGTAACAGGGCGGCCACGCCGGAAGGGTTACTCTGGTTGATGTTTTTATCGAGCAAGAAGGGATCAAAGCCGGTTAGGAGAATCTTTTTCTCTGTGCCTTTAGTGTATTCCAGGTCATCGCGGCCACGGCTGCCGTGCTCTAATAGAGCCAGTAAAGCGGCTTGCTCAGCAGCGCTTATCGCGAACGCGGGCTTAACCGAGCGTATTAGTTTGCTGGAGTGCAGGCGCGCCCAATAGAGCGCGCGATCATCATAACTTGCGCTGCTGGTAAGGCGTTGCTTGGCGCTTTGCCATAGTTCGCTGGCGTGTGCTTGCACTCGAACTTTTGCTTCGGCGTAGCTTTTGGCGCCTTGCCACTGCTGTTTAAATTGACTGATATCAGCGTTAAAGGCGCTTAATACCTGAGGCATGGCGCTGGTGGCTTTTTCAATGCGCAGCTCTTCAACCGTAAGGTTGGCCGCAAAAGTTGGTAAGGTGGATAAAACAAGGCCAGAGGCCAGAAGTGCTTTGATCATATTGGTCCTATACAGTGTCAACGCCTAGTTAGATGCTTGCGTTACTATCCTACGTCTGTTTGCCCAGCGCAAATAAATCAGCCAGTTGTTTTGGTGCGCTGATGATTGAGCATTGCTGCGGTATTACCTACAATAGCGGCACATTTATAAATTAAGAAAAATCACCATGACAGACACAAATGCAAAACCGGCTATTCCAGACGTGCTATCTATCAACCCGCGTAGCAAGTTCTACAACGAAGAGATCCTACAGCATGAGATTGGCGTACGTTTTAACGGCAAAGAGCGTTTCGACGTAGAAGAATACTGCATCAGCGAAGGCTGGATTAAAGTTGCAGCCCCTAAAGCGCTTGACCGTCGCGGCCAACCACTACTGATGAAAAGCAAAGGCACGGTAGAAGTTTTCTATCGCGAATCTTAAGGGTACATAACAACCCTGCAGAGGCAGGCGCCAAGAGCCCTGCCTTGTTCGCGTGAGCTATCTAGGGTCTGTTTATCTTTGCGGTTTACTTTATGTTCAATCTAAACGCATTCTGATGAATATAATCACTAATTAATGTGGTCAAATTCATCCATGAAGCTTGGTTACATCGCGCATCCATGCGCTCACCTCGCTAAGCTGCGAAGCATTGCTTCGGTCTTGCTCGCCTATGTTCATCGCGAGCAACACAGAGCAGGATGCGTTTAGGTGAACCCGTAGGGCAGCGTTTGTAGCGCATTTCTACTGTGTTGTTACATGTTTATGTAGAATAACTACACCACACATGTGCCGCCTTGTACAAATACACTACAAACTGCTGCAGAAACAAACAACAAAGGTCAACAGACCCTAAGTAAGCGCTTTAATTTATTTGTTCACACAAGATGTGGCGTTAAACATCATGAAATGGATTTTATTACTAACTAGTCTGCTATTTAGCTCGGGCTTACTTGCTAATACGCAATACACCGAATCTGAGTGTATCTTGCTGCAACATCAAATTAATGACTTCAGTCATGCTCAAAGGTCCTCACGCTATCTCGCTGCGAAAAAAGCGTATGATAGATATTGTGCAAACCCGCAGTCGACTTCAGCTAAAGCTAAATTTGCATCTCAGCAAGGTGCTAGCGAAGTAGGGCAGATAACCAGGGGAGTAAATACACAAAGCTCGGTGCCGAGCGAAATCGCCATACGCCCTAAAATTGCTGCTCCTGTCGAGCTGCGTAACTCTTCTATCCCGCCTACACAGGTGGCGCCTCAACCAGTAAATGCGTTCGAGCTGATGCTCTCTTCCTTGATCCCCATGGGCCTATGGTTTGGCTTTGCCCTTTTATTGTTGGCGGCATTTAAAGCTGTATTAGTCTTTAAGGCTGGATCTATTGGCGAGTGGCGAGTAAACAGTAAACTGAAAGAGCTAACCAAGGGCACAAATCTGACCCTGTACGAAAACCTGCTGTTATATACAGACAGCGGAGAATTTACCGAAGTGGATCATCTGTTAGTAGGTCCATTTGGTGTTTTTGTGATTGAAAGTAAAAACTACAGTGGCTGGATTTTTGGCAGTGAAAAGCAGGCTAACTGGACACAGCGAACCTTTAGCTCAAAGTCACAATTTATGAACCCCTTGCGGCAAAATTATAAGCATTGCTTGGCAGTAAAGTCCTTTTTGGGGATTAAAGAGGGTATTGAATCTCTGGTGGTGTTTCATGATAAGGCTACTTTTAAAACCGAAATGCCAAAAAATGTAATCATGTTGAGTGCTATGAATGACTACATTAACGGCTTTACCGAGCCAAGATTCAGCAAGGCGCAATTAGATGAA
The DNA here is from genome assembly GCF_038739665.1 of Pseudoalteromonas qingdaonensis. Taxonomy (NCBI): domain Bacteria; kingdom Pseudomonadati; phylum Pseudomonadota; class Gammaproteobacteria; order Alteromonadales; family Pseudoalteromonadaceae; genus Pseudoalteromonas; species Pseudoalteromonas qingdaonensis. The sequence goes on from NZ_JBCGCU010000015.1 coordinate 18,751, forward strand.
TTTAATGTGCTTTTATCCATGAGAGAAGAAGGTACTACAGCCGAAGATTACAAAACGCACATTCAGCAGGTTAAAGCGCGTCGGGCAGGGTAATTATGCCCTAAATAAATGTGTTCTATGTATTTGATGAGCAATTACCGAAACCTCAGGCAGACTTTGCTGCCAAGGCGGTGATGGGTATTATACCAATTCACTTAAATAGCTAATCATTCTAGCGGGCTAAATATCGTGCTAACTGTGTTGGAATTTTTCGATGTAGAAAAACTATATAAGAAAAATTCCGCCTTGTTATCACATCATTTATCCAGCGCTATCTCTGATCACATACTTAACAGAATTGGTATTATTTATCGGCTTGCCCAGAGGTGCTAACCTACACCTATAAGAATTTGAGAGAGTAATACGCATGATTAACGACAACGACATTATTGAAACCTTGGCAGAGCTTGAGGCCTTTATTCGTTTGGTTGAAAGCGGTGCCTTGGGCCTTGAAAATGCTACCGGCATTGCCCTTGCTACCAATAACGCCGATGGCCGCCCCTTTGTGGCTGTGTTGGATCAGAATCATCAGCTTTTATATGGCCGCTGGGTCAGTGCCGAGGTGTATGAAAACGGCAAAGAGTTGATTCAAAACGGTCTGCAAAAGAAACATTAATCGCTTTTGATAGAGTGCAGCTAACATAAAGTAAACCGCAAAGATAAACAGACCCTAAATACGATGAGCGCTTAGTAACTATGTAGGTTGAAACCTGCTGAAAACTACCTTGATGATGAGGCTGAAATGATTAAAAAATACTTAAAAATAGCTGCATTGCTACTGCTTTTACCTAACCTTGTTAATGCTAATGAAGGTAATAAGGGGGAGGATATTCTTGAGCTTTTGGTGTACAAAACACCGACCTGCGGCTGTTGTACCAAATGGATCACCCATATCGAAAGCGCGGGATTTATTACCTACGCAAAAGATTATCAGGACATCAGCCCAATCAAAGCCAAGCTGGGCATTGCCGCTAATTATCGCTCCTGTCATAGCGCCGTTTCGCGTGATGGTTTTGCCTTTGAAGGCCATGTGCCGGCGAAGTTTATCCGCCAGTTTCTAAAAGAAGAGCACGCCGATGCCATAGGCTTATCTGTGCCTGCTATGCCACTGGGATCACCGGGCATGGAAGTGGGAGACAGGTTTATGCCTTACGAAGTGCTGATTTTGTACAAAGATGGCAGCAGCAAAGTCTACGCCGAGGTTAAGACCTATGAGGAGCAGTTCTAATGAAAAAAGTCCCTCTTAGTCTAGACCTTGCCGTGGCAGCCTGTCTGCACCCAGCTAAGGCGCAGCAAGCAATCTCACTTGAAAACAATGACAAAGAGAGTCCCAGCCCATATCTACATACCGAATTGGAGAAGAATAATGTCGTCTAACAGCAAAACGATTATCGCCGTGATCATGGGTGCCTTGATCGGAGTCGGGGGCAACTAAGTACTTTAGATGTCCCTTTACAGATGAGCAATGCATTTAATTTCAATTTTTAGCTCCGGTTGAACAAGTGCAACGACCTGCACCAGTGTTTGGCTAACTTCGGGCATGCCTCCATATGCAGATTCTCTTTCGCCATACACTGCCTCAACGTTCACCATCAATTCATTCATATCGGTAACGAAAAAAGTTTCATCAACAACATTTCCCATGTCTGCCCCGAACTGAGATAAAACATGTTTCATATTTGCGTAAGCAATGGCTGTTTGTTCGGCAATGTTAGCTGGAACAAGTCGGCTATCGCTGATCCCAACCTGTCCTGCCATGTAAAGCACGTTTCCAACTTGAGTACCTTGTGCAATAAAATCCTTGAACGGGCCATTTCGATAGGTTTTCTTCTCAATTGTCATTATTGAGTCTTCCTCTGAGTTTTGCGGCATCTAACGCCGTATTTCCTTAGAATGCCCCTGTTGTTTTGTTTTCATGTCACGTTTACGTGGCTTCCGGCTGTGCTTCTTGAAGCCTTTTTCTGAATAAGGGAACTGCGTTTCATCCGCTTCAATAATACCCTCAAGCTTATAACCTTTAGCACCGACGGTAGCTCTAAAAATCGATGAGTGCTATTTTTCATAAATCCGAGAAAGTGAGCTCCCGCCTTGGGCCACCACAGATAGTGCTTCTCGCAACAAGTAAGGTTGCAAATATGTTGACGCAAAGCAAACACAGGGTTAGCATTTGTTATTAATAGAAATAACAAAGGACTGTATATGTTCTACCCACTTGCCAGGCTTATTTTAATATTACTCACCATCACTTTTTTAGTGCATGGCGTAAGAAACATTCATAGTTTCATAAACGTCTACTCTTTGGCTTTATTTATAGGTATTTTAGTCCTTAGCACTATAAGCAAACATGGTCTCACTCAAACATTTAAAAGCATTCTTTATTCCATATTTCCTATCCCCTATTTAAGTACAACAAAAGCCAACCTAGACAGCTTGTATAAATTTTCATATAGAAGTGCAGCCTTAGTTTCAATATCAGGCATTTGTATTGTTTTATTTGACTTTGAGCACCTAACCAACATGGGCGTCTCTCTTGCCAACTCCATAGCCATCACTCTGTTGCCTGTTTTTTACTCAACAATATACTGCGAATTATTATTAAAGACGATCAAGGAGCAACAATGAAATTTTTTATGGCATTAATCACATCTATAACATTTTTTTCATCTGCTACAGAAGCTAGCCAATGTTACCCAAGGTGCTGGGCAGGAGAATCACAGCACATCTATTCAGGCGAACCCACTAAAGAGTCTGGTTCTGTTGTCAATAAAGCCTACAGGTACAACTTAGAGCAGTACCTGTCTCCTGGAGCAGATAACGCATTTGGAAATGATCAGCATCTATATAAAATCAAAGAAATAATGTTATATAACCGTGATTTAGCTGATATTATTTCGCGGTCATACAATTACCTCTGGCCACAGATAAATATCAACCAATATAACTACACTGCATATGATTAATTTTTATCTAGCTTCATTCCTGTTAGTACCACTTTTATTAACGCAGTCGATGGTCAGGCCACATCTATTAATTACTGGCAAAGTCCTGTGGTCGATGAGCCTCTTGCCACCAAGATTCAGTCCATCATTTTAGCTAACCGAGGAATAAGTACAGAGTTAGATGCGCTGTTAGATGACATGCAGAAACAACTCACTCTTATTAAAGGCTTAAAACCAGTTGAGTTAATGGAACACCTCAACATTCAGTCCGATGTTTATTAAAATAGTCTGGGGGCAATCGCCCCTAGGTATCGCTTTCACAAGATAGAAAGGCTCTCATTCTCCGTTCTTATTTCACAGCTATTCTCTTTTCCCCTTCGCATCAAAAACATGAAGCCTGATCAGTAGAGTCTGTTGACCTTTGTTGTTCGTTTATGCAGCAGTTTGCCGGTGAGTTTAAATGAATTGTCAGAGTGGTAGAGGTTGGCAAAACTGACGGTGCGACTGCCCGAGGTAGTCACCCGAGTCAGTTTGAGACAGGGGGCGTCATCGCCCATACCCAGCTGGTGCTTAAGGATTTTTGGCGGGTTAATGGCTTCAATGGCGACTTCGGCATAGCCGCGAATGGCGCAGGTACGTGGGGTATCACTTGCGCTCCAGTCTGCGGTTCATCAATTTTTTGTTTGACCTTGGTGCTACTCCCAGGTCTACACTTTCGACGATAATAACGGTTAAACGAGCAGAAACCGTGAAATCAGGTATTAACCTGTGTTTTGATAGCGAACAAGGAGAGCAAGGTGAGTGACTCGAAGGCAAATCAACAGCTGCTTATCGAAGGGGCGGGCTGTGCCAGTTGTGTTGGTAAAATAGAAGCGGCACTGAATAAAACACCGGGCGTGGTCAGTGCGCAAATGAATTTTGCCGACAGAAGCGTGTTGGTTACCGGCACGGCATCAACCCAGGCGCTTATTGCCGCCGTGGAGGCGGTGGGCTATAACGCCAAAGCGCTGGACGAGCAAGGTGATGAAGACTTGCTTGGGGAGAAGGAGCTGGCCGACAAAGCCTATTATAAAACTCTGATACGGGATACTGTTATCGCCTTATCTCTGGGCGCTCCCTTGATGTTGTTTGGCCTGCTCGGCGGCGATATGACGGTGGCAACCGATATGCAGCGTGCAGCCTGGTTGGGCGTTGGTCTGCTCACCCTGGCGGTGATGTATTTCTCCGGTAGGCATTTTTACACAGGTGCCTGGAAAAGCTTTAAAAACCATAATGCCAATATGGATACCCTGATAGCCCTAGGTACTGGCACCGCCTGGCTTTATTCCATGGTGGTGGTAGCCATCCCCGAGGCCATTCCGCCCATGGCGCGGCATGTGTATTTTGAAGCCACCGCCATGATCATCGGCCTTATCAACCTGGGTCTGGCGTTGGAATTAAAAGCCAGAGGCAAAACATCCGCAGCCATTAAGCGCCTGATTGGTTTGCAGGCCAAAACCGCAACCGTGATCCGCGATAATAAAGAAGTAGAAATTAATATTGCTCAGGTCTTGCTGGACGATCTGGTCAAGGTCAGGCCCGGCGAGAAAATTCCCGTTGATGGTGTGGTCAATGATGGTCATACCTTTATCGATGAGTCCATGCTCACAGGTGAGCCCATGCCGGTGGAGAAATCACAAGGGGATGAAGTGGCGGCGGGCACCATAAATACCTCCGGCTCCATTCGCTTTCGTGCCACCCGAGTGGGTAAAGACACAGCGCTGGCGCGCATCATCAGTATGGTGAAGCGGGCGCAAAACTCCAAACCACCCATAGGCCGATTGGCCGATATTATTGCCACCTATTTTGTGCCCACTGTGATGATTATCGCCGTGCTGACTGCTTTGGCCTGGCTGAACTTTGGCCCTGAGCCCGCACTGGCGCTGGCCATGGTTTGTGCCACTACAGTGCTTATTATTGCTTGCCCTTGTGCTCTTGGCCTGGCAACGCCCATGTCGGTTATGGTGGGCGTGGGCAAGGCCGCCGAGGCGGGTGTACTTATCCGCAATGGCGAAGCCTTGCAAACCGCCTCAAAAATCACCGCCATGGTGCTTGATAAAACCGGCACCATTACTGAAGGAACCCCTCAGGTCACCGACTTACTGATTGCTGACAAGCATCAACAGCAGAAGGTATTACAACTGGCGGCAAGCCTGGAGAGCGGCTCCGAGCACCCACTGGCGCAAGCCATAGTGAATAAGGCGAAGGAGCAGGACGTTGAATTGCTGCCCGTTGATTCTTTCAAGGCCTTAACAGGTTTGGGCGTACAAGGACGCTGCGATAATAAAGCCTTGCTCTTTGGTAATGCCAAATTGATGCAACAGCAAGGTATAAGGCTTGGGGATTTTAGCGAGCGTGCCCATAACTTGGCAAAACAGGCGAAAACCCCAATGTTTTTTGCCATAGATGGGGAGTTGGCGGCGATTATTGCCGTGGCAGATCCAATTAAAGAAGACTCCATCGCCGCCATCGAGCGCCTGCAAAATAATGGCATTCGCGTCATTATGCTGACCGGAGATAACAAGGAAACCGCCGCCGCGGTGGCGCATAAAGCCGGTATTAAAGAGTTTTTTGCCGAGGTGCTGCCCGAAGATAAGGCCAACAAGGTCAAAGAGTTGCAACACAGCGGTGAGCTGGTGGGGATGACCGGCGATGGCATTAACGATGCCCCAGCACTGGCTTTAGCCGATGTCGGCTTTGCTATCGGTACCGGCACGGATGTGGCCATAGAAAGTGCCGATATTACTTTAATGCGCGGCTCCTTACATGGCTTGGCCGATGCCATTGCCGTAAGTAAGGCAACCCTGAAGAACATTAAGCAAAACCTCTTTGGCGCCTTTATTTATAACGTTGCCGGTATTCCCATTGCCGCCGGTGTGCTTTATCCATTTTTTGGCATGTTGTTGAGCCCGGTGATCGCCGGTGCGGCCATGGCTTTTTCCTCCCTGACTGTGGTCAGCAACGCCAACCGCCTGCGTTTATTTACTGCGCATAAGGCAAAGGAGACACAAGCATGATCATCATCAATATTCTAGGTCTGGCGCTTATCGCATTGATAATATGGTGGTTTTGGCTCTACAAACCAAGGCAAACCCAGGTTCAGGAGCAGCCTTTGACCATAGAGGTAAAAGATGGGGTCTATACCCCTGCGGCGATTCAAGTAGCGGCACATCAAACTGTAACTCTTAACTTTTTACGCAAAGATCACTCTCCCTGCTCGGAAATGTTGCTGATCCCAAGCTTAGGAGTCAGCGAGCAACTGGCGTTGGACAAGGTAACGTCTGTTACCTTGTCTGACCTGGCTCCGGGAGAGTATGCATTTCACTGCCAAATGCAGATGTACCGCGGCACTTTAACCGTGGTGTGATGCTTGTAGTCATCTTATCAGGAAAGCGCTGCTTGCAACCCAGGCAGCTCAGCTGAATATTCATATAAAGAAGACTACAACACTGATTTATTTTCAAGATGCGTTCTGTCGTTTGCTACTTGTACCCTTAATTTTTACGTTGTATCTTGATTAGGCGTATTTGTATTTTTGTCCTGCTCGGGGCAGGTGCAGGCTAGATTTACGCCCAAAAAGCGTCTTTGTATGGGATTTACGACCAGGTGAATGCTGATTGGGATTTTGGTGCTTCAACGCCTGAGCAATGGCAAGTTGCGGTAAACGCAACGCTGCACCCGGATTTCCACATCGATTATGCAGACGCGCAAGCCATTGCTGCGGTTAAGCCTAACGAAAACTATTATGCGGATCACAAGTACCTAAGTGCGACTCAGGTACCGGCTATCAATGATTTCAGCGACTTCTATGTGTATGCCTATGAAGACCAAGGTGCGCTTATTGCCCGTGCTATTAGCTCGGAGCAAAGCGTGACCTGGGGTAACGGTACTCATACCGCAACGCCGGTTGCCGTGTATGCGTTTGGCCCAGATGGCGTGACTAAGCCTTTCTCAAGCATGTTGCACCACACCGAAATCGGTCAGTTAATGGCCAAGGCCTTACTGGGCGACAACTAAGAGACTGGGTGCCGGGGCGCTATGCCCTAGCACCTTAACTATATATTCCTAAAGGGCTTAGCGATTTAGCTTACGAGCGCGGAAATTGCGGCCCTTCATTTTCCCCTCACTGATAGTTTTCAGCGCCGCATTGGCAATTTTACGCTGCACGGCAACGTAGGAGCTGATAGCCGTAACCTTGATTTTCCCAATTTGATCCCCGGTAATGGCCTGATTAGAAGTCAGGGCACCGAGAATATCCCCCGGGCGCAGCTTGGATTTTTTGCCGCCGTCGATTTGTATGGTGACCATGGGCGCACGCTTAATCGCCTTGCTAAAGACATTGTCGTTGGGCAGGTCGGTGGGCTCTATGGTTTGCTCGAGATAATCTTCTAAGGCATTGACCTTATGCGACTCTTTATAGCTCATCAAGGAGCAGGCAATGCCTTTTTTACCGGCGCGGCCGGTACGGCCAATGCGGTGTACATGGACTTCCGGATCATGGGCAATATGGTAATTGATCACCATATCCACATGATCCACATCTATACCTCGGGCAGCGACATCTGTGGCTACAAGAATGCTGAGGCTGTGATTGGCAAAGCGTACCAGGGTGCGGTCACGGTCTTTTTGCTCTAAGTCGCCGTGTAAGGCGGCGGCATCAAAGCCCATATTCTGAAGTTGATCGCACACCTGCTGACACTCGGCCTTGGTATTGCAAAAAATCACCGCCGACTCGGGCTGGAAATGAAGCAGCAGCTTTTGCACAGCTTCCAGGCGCATGTCGTTGTTGTCCACCTCATAGAAATACTGTTCTATGCTGCTGTCGTCATGGGTCGATTCGACCGTGATCTTTTGCGGGTTGTGCATCACGTGCTGGGCTAACTGCTCAATCTTAGGCGGGTAAGTGGCGCTAAAGAGCAGGTTTTGTCGCTGTGCCGGGCAGTGATCGATAATGTATTGCAGCGGCTCTTCAAAGCCCATCTCCAGCATGCGGTCTGCTTCATCAAGCACAAAGGTGTTGACCTCATCCAGAGATAAGCGGCCCTTACGCAAGTGCTCTTCAATGCGTCCTGGGGTGCCGACAATAATATGAGCGCCGTGCTCAAGGGAGCCAATTTGCGGCCCCATGGGGGCACCGCCACACAGGGCAAGCACCTTGATATTGTGAATGGCACGAGCCAGTTTGCGAATTTCCACCGCCACCTGATCGGCAAGCTCTCGAGTTGGACACACTACTAAGGCCTGGACGCGAAAGCGCTTTACATTGAGGTTATGTAACAGCCCCAAAGAGAAGGCGGCCGTCTTGCCCGAGCCGGTTTTACCCTGACCAATCACATCCTTGCCCGCCAAAATAAGCGGCAAGGTTTGCGCTTGGATTTCTGTCATATGGTGATAACCCAAAGACTCTAGGTTATCGAGCAAAGAGCGAGAAAGCGGGGTGCTGGAAAAAGCAGGTAAGGTCACGGTGGCAATCATCTTTTTTAAAGTAAAAGAGGATTATAACATGGCAGTGGCGCTATGGCGCACATTAGGAAGAGGGGGATACAAAAATGCCGGTCTAAATAGACCGGCATGGGTGTTGCGATGTATAGGTAGTTTAACTAAGGCTAGAAAACCACGGTTACAGTTGCAGAGCAGTTAGTTGTGCCCGCTTCACAGATAGCATAGTTGTAAACACCGCCGCCTTTGTAGTTGGTCGCATCTGTGTATGCACCGTCGTTATTGGTGCTGGTGTTGCCGCGCAGTTGAGGTAGTACATATAAATACACTACAAGCTGCTGCAGAAACGAACAACAAAGGTCAACAGACCCTAGCCTTGAAGTTCTTTTGAATCTTTACCAAAGGATAATCCAGATCAAATGTAGGGTTAAATTATGTGCCTGGGTGCGCTTAGCAAGTTACAGCTCGCACCCGTTATGGTATATTGCTAGAACATTCTGAATATTCAGCCCCTTAGGTGGTATTTTCGATTTCTGTTCGATAATATTACTTAAGCATAATTCTTTCTATTTCGGTCTAACTGTTTGGTGCGCAACCTGATTCATCCCAGTCATGCAAAAGAGTGGTCGCAAAGCTCTTGGTTTTTAGTTATCGCCCTTGTGGTGCTGGGGCTCTCGCTGCTTAGTGAGCAGCTCGGGTCGGTTGGTATTATAGAGCACTATATACTGCTGCATTCCTTTTTGGAGCTTATCTCCATCATAGTCTCTGTGCTGATTTTTGCAGTGGGCTGGAGTGCGCGCAGCCATATTAAAAGCCCGACCTTTTTGTTTGTTTCCGGGGTGATGCTTTGGGTCGGCGTGCTCGACTTTCAGCATGTGTTTTCGTTCCAGGGGATGCCGGAGTTTATTACCCCAGCCAGTCCCGACAAAGCCATTAACTTTTGGTTCGCCGGGCGCATCTTTACCGCCGTTGCCATTATTGCCCTGGCTGCCCAGCCTTGGTGTGCTCTGCATTCTCGCAGCATTTATCCGTCCTTGATTGTCGCCGGTCTGCTCGCCTTGCTTGTGAGCTATGTGTTTTTATTTCACCCTGATTGGATACCTGCCAGCTATATCCCCGGGCAGGGGCTAACCGATTTTAAACGCAATTTTGAATACCTTTTAATGGCTTTGTATGCCTTTGCGGCAGTGCTCTTTTTATTGCGTTTGACGCAGGCGCGACAAAACAGGAACTTGAGCCATTTGTTCGTGGTCGCCGTGCTTATGGTGTTAAGCGAATATTATTTCACTATTTACAGTAATGTCAGCGACACTCTCAACCTCTGTGGTCACCTCTATAAAATAGTTGCCTATATTTTGCTTTATCAGGTGCTGTTTGTGGAAACCATTACCCGGCCATTTCTTGATCTTGAACATTCGCGCCATCGCCTTAGCGCCACTTTAAGCGCCCTCCCTGAACTGGTGTTTGAAATTGATGAACATGGCAAAATAGTACGCAGTCATACCAAAGAAAACGAGCCGTTTTTATTGCAGGGCAAGAGCATAGGGCGCAGCATTTTTAGTCTGTTTGCGGGGAAAGATCAAACCCGCTTGTATAACGCCGTGGCTGAAGCCAAACGTCAGGGGATGGCCGAGGTGGAGGATATGGTGATCGCTCGGCAACAGCAGCATCGTCATTACCAATGCGTGGTGGTGAAACTGGCCGAACAAGGCAGCGCGAATTATCTGGTGGTTGTGCGCGATGTTAGCGAGCGTGCGGCGCAAATCGAAGCCCTGGCCCATGAAGCCAGACTGAAAGAAGGCCTGCTGGGCTTATCTGATGTTGCGTTTAGAGGGTGTGAGTCGGCACTCCTTGCTCATGGTGTGCACTATGCCCATTATTTGGTGCCTTGCCAGAGCTTAGCCTTGTATATTCTTGATGATGCAGGCCATTTTCAACCTATAGCCAGCAAAGGCGAAGGGGAGGTGGAACTCACAGCTGAGCTACTGTCGCAGCTGTTACCCCAGCTGCAAACCCAAAAATACATTACTCGCCCCCTTGATGAGGTAGCGCAGCATAAAGCTGGCTTATCGGCTTTGGGCGCCCTGATGGCGGTGCCGCTCCATGAGCAAGCTAAGGTGCGCATGGTTTTGCTGTTAAGTAATAAAGAGCGTAACTTTAGTGCCCGCGAGGCTGAGGCTATTACGCTTTGGCTTCAGGCCATTTGGCACTGGTTAAACCGCATGCGCCAAGACGAGCGGATGCACACCTTGTCATTGGCGGTAGAGCAAAACCCGCATCCGATCTTAATCACGGATACCGAGGTTAAAATCGAGTATGTGAACCGTGCTTATGTGGAACTCAGTGGCTTTGAACGTGAAGACTTGTTAGGTATGAACCCAGCCATTCTCAGCTCGGGTAAAACCGCGCCTCAGGTGTATCAGTCCATGTGGCAAAGCCTAAAGAAACAACAACCTTGGGTAGGGGAGCTGATCAACCGTAATAAGCAAGGGGAAGAGCTGATTGAGCGCACCACCATCTACCCAATCACAGATAAAGACGGCAAGGTCAGCAAGTACATCTCTTTCCAGCATGACATTACCGCTCAGGTTGAAAATGAAACCAAGATACATCATCTGTCTTATTATGATCAGTTGACCGGGCTTGCCAATGTGAAGATGTTGCTGCACGTGTTTGCATCCTTGTGCTCAAAAAACAAGCTGGTTGAGGGCGCGCTGCTGTCTATTGGCCTGGATAACTTTAAGGTGCTCAACGAAGCCCTGGGTTATGATAAGGGGAATATGATCCTCAAAACCCTGGCTCAGCGGCTGCTTAATTTAGGCGATGAAGATGAATTGATCTGCCGTTTACCCGGCGACCGTTTTGCCTTTTTAATGCCCTATGCCAATGCCAACAGTGCTTCTATTAAGGCCCAGCGGATTATTGAAACCTTGCGCACGCCTATTAATATCGATGGCAAAAACATAGTGCTTACCGCTTCTATCGGCGTTGCTCTTTATCCCCATGATGGTGATAACAGCCAGCAGCTGCTGCAATTGGCCGAGGCGGCATTGTTTGAAGTGAAAAAACGCGGTCGTAATAACTACCTGTTTTATGCGCGGGAGATGAACCGCCATGCGTCGCGTCAACTGCAGGTGATCAATGCCCTCAACATGGCGCTGTTGGAAGATGAATTTTCCTTAGTGTTTCAGCCTCAGGTGCGTATCGACAACCGCCAAGTAGTCGGTGCCGAAGTGCTGGTGCGCTGGCATTCATCCGAGCTGGGTATGGTGTCACCAGGTGAGTTTATTCCAGTGGCTGAAAGCGCGGGTCTTATTAAGGCCCTTGATGCTTGGGTGTTTAGGCATGCGCTGGCGCAAATAAAACAATGGCTGGCAATGGGAGTCGAAGACCTGGTATTCGCCGTTAATCTATCGGCGGCGAGTTTTGAAGACCAAGGGTTGCTGAGCGCGCTGATGTACGAGCTGGAGCAGTATGATGTGCCCGCTAGCTGCATTGAATTGGAACTTACCGAGGCCATTGCCCTGATGGATCCAGACTCGGTACTTAAGCGCATTAAATCCTTGCGCGCCGCAGGCTTTAGGGTGTCCATAGATGACTTTGGTACCGGCTATTCATCAATGAGCTACTTAAAGCGCTTCGATGTCGATAAGCTGAAAATAGATAAATCCTTTATCGATGACTTGGCCAGCGGTGAGCCGGAAGATGTCGCCATAGTAAAAGCCATGGTGCAACTGGCCAAGGCGCTTAATATTGACTCTATTGCCGAGGGTGTCGAAACCGAGCAGCAGTGGCACAGCCTGGCCGAGCTGGGGTGTGATCAGGTGCAGGGATATTGGTGTGCTAAGCCTTTGCCAGCAAAGGACTTTATTGCTTTTCTCGAATCCTGGGAATAAACCGCGGGGCGAATGGACGCCCCGCAGCTTGCCTTGACGGCCAAGTTAGCGGCTTTGCAGCTGCTCGCTTATCTCGGTAAAGATGCTGGCATCATCTATGGTGGAGGGGATCTGCAACTCTTCACCATCAACCAACTGGCGCAGGTTCTTGCGCAATATTTTACCCGAGCGGGTTTTTGGTAAGCGTGGCACGCAGATAATATCCTGCAAGCAGGCAATGGCGCCTATGGTGGAACGCACCGTGGCTCTAAGCTGCTGCTCAACTTCCTCATTGCTGCCGCTAAAGTCATCCTTGAGCACCACCATGGCCATGGGAATTTGCCCCTTAAGGCTGTCATGTATGGCAAATACTGCGCATTCCGCCACCGCCGGGTGAGCCGCGACTATCTCTTCCATCTCCCCGGTGGAGAGGCGGTGACCGGCAACGTTTATCACATCATCGGTGCGGCCCATAATAAAGAGATAACCTTCCTCATCGACATAGCCGCCATCACCGGACAGGTAGTAGCCTGGATACTGGCTTAAATAGCCGCTTTTAAAGCGCTCGTTATTTTGCCAGATACTCGGCAAGCACCCAGGCGGCAAGGGCAGTTTAATGGCCACTGCGCCATGCTCATTGGCTTCACATTGCTCACCATGAACATCAAGCACTTGCACGTTAAAACCAGGAGTTGGCACTGTGGCGCTGCCTGCCTTGGTGGGCAGGGTTTCAATGCCGATGGGGTTACAGGCGATGGCCCAGCCGGTTTCCGTTTGCCACCAGTGATCCAGTACCGGCAGTTGGGTATGCTCCTTTAACCACTCATAGGTGGGCGGATCTAGGCGCTCGCCAGCGAGAAACAGGCGTTTTAGGCTTGAGGTGTCGTATTGCTTAAAACCCTGAGCGCTGGGGTCTTCTTTTTTGATGGCACGAAAGGCGGTCGGGGCACTGAACAAAGCCGTGACCTTATAGTCTTCAACCACGCGCCAGAAAGCGTTGGCATCGGGCGTGCGCACCGGTTTGCCCTCGTAAAGCACAGTGGCACAGCGATAAATCAGCGGCGCATAGACTATGTAGGAGTGGCCCACCACCCAGCCGATATCCGAGGCCGCCCAAAATACCTCACCTGGGCGCATACCGTACACGGTTTCCATACTGTAATGCATGGCCACCGCATGACCGCCGTTTTCACGCACTACGCCCTTGGGGATGCCCGTGGTGCCTGAGGTGTAAAGAATATAGAGGGGATCGGCACCGGCGACTGGCACAGCGTCCACGCTTTGAGCGTCACTCATGGCTGTAGCCCAGTCAATATCACGGCATTCGCTAAGCGGCGCATAACACTGTGGGCGCTGGAAAATAACACAATGCTCGACCTTATGTTGAGCCTGACTAACAGCCTCATCGAGCAGCGGCTTGTATTCGATCACCTTGTTGACCTCAACCCCACAAGAGGCACTGAGGATAATTTTTGGCGTGGCATCATCAATGCGCACCGCCAGCTCATGGGCAGCAAAACCACCGAAAACCACGGAGTGAATGGCACCGAGGCGGGCACAGGCCAACATGCCAATCACAGCTTCGGGGATCATCGGCATATAGATCACCACGCGATCGCCTTTACCAACACCCAGCCCTTGCATGACCCCGGCAAACTTACTCACTTCTTCGAGCAATTCGCTGTAACTGTACTGACGCTTGCTATCTGTGACCGGAGAGTCGTAAATCAGCGCTGTTTCATCGCCATAGCCGTTTAACACATGCTGATCCAGCGCCAAGTAGCTGGTATTAAGCTCAGCATCGGCAAACCAGTGGTAAAAGCCATGCTCATCTTGATGATAGGCTTGCTGGGGTTTCTTTAACCAGGCAATGCGCTCGCTTTGCTGCAGCCAAAATTGCTCTGGATTATCGCTAAAGGCGCGATAGGTGCGTTGATACTCGCCTGACATACAAGGCTCCAAAATAAAGAATGTGAGAGTATGACTAAAAATGTAGGCGCTTATGACGCTGAACAAAATGCGACCATAGTCGGCAGTGGCGGGCGTTTTTATTATTAAGGGAGATTTAAGCCAGCGGCATCACCGGTGGCCTGCTTATTTACTTGGGCATATTCATCACTATGCGCCCGGTGATCTCGCCTTTTTCCATATCCGCGAAGATATCGTTAATATCATCAAGACCCTTCTCGGTAATAATGGCTTTGACCTTGCCACGGGCAGCAAACTCTAAGCATTCTTCCAGGTCTTTGCGGGTGCCGACGATGGAGCCGACCACGCTGACGCCGTTAAGCACGGTATCAAAAATAGGCAAGGGCATGTCTTCTGGCGGCAGGCCGACCAGTACGCATTTACCACCGCGGCGCACCACATCATAGCTTTGTCTAAAGCCAGCTTTGCTTACCGCGGTACAGACGCTGCCATGTACGCCACCGCTGACTTTTTTGATGGCATTGACCACATCGTCGGTTTTAAAGTCGAAGAAATGTTCGGCACCGAGCTGCTGCGCCAGCTCACGCTTGGCTTCGCCCGTGTCCACGGCCACAACTCGCATGCCCATGGCCACCGCATATTGCACCGCTAAGTGTCCAAGGCCACCGACGCCGAAAACCGCCATCCATTGTCCGGGCTTGGTTTCGGATACCTTTAAGGCCTTATAAGTAGTGACTCCGGCACAAAACAGCGGTGCGGCATCCGGATAGCTTAGGCCTTCGGGGATTTTCACCACATAATCACCATGGGCGGCGCAATATTCTGCGAAACCGCCATCGACGGAATAACCTGAGTTTTGTTGCTCCATGCACAAGGTTTCCTTGCCGTCGAGGCAATATTCACAATGGCCGCAGGCGCTGTAAAGCCAAGGAATGCCTACTCGGTCGCCGAGTTTTAAGTGGCTGACGGCACTGCCGAGCTCAACAATTTCACCTACACCTTCATGGCCAGGAGTAAGAGGGAGTTTAGGTTTGACCGGCCAATCGCCGTGGCAGGCGTGTAAATCCGTATGACACACCCCGCAGGCATGAATCTTTACCAGCACCTGATGGGCATCAATACTGGGCTTGGCTATTTCTTCAATGCTTAAAGGGGCACCAAAACTATGGGCAACTGCTGCTTTCATTATGAATCTCCTTGTTTTTGTCATCATGAGGACATCTCTAGCTTAGCGCTAAAGTCACGGCATAATTTGCTTGGCCGTCCATGCTAGTTGTACCCCAGTCCAGTAATCGCTGTTATGATCTGGGGCAAAGGGATTAGATAAATAAACGCGTTATGGAAAAAAGAATCATCAAAATATTTATATGCTTAGCTATTTTTTTAGCGCCGTGTTGCCCGGATACCATATGGATAAGCGACTTTGGAACACGATTATTTTAGACGGCAGTATTCCTAAAGGGGAAATCGAGCGCATGATGGATAACTCTTACCTCTTGGTGGTGGCGAAACTGCCGAAAGCCAAGCAGCAAGAACTGCTATCGCAGTTGGAGCAGGGCTAGGCTGTTAACACTGATCATTTTGGTAAAGCGCCGACTAAATGGCGCACAATGATGTATGGAGAAAAGATGGGAATTTGTGGGCGACTGATACATAAAACACGGCGCTGGATCCACTCTCGGCATATGCTCTCGAGTGTGACCCTGGCTTCGTTTTTAGAGTCGACCATAGTGCCCATTCCCTTGGAAGCGCTCTTAGTGCCACTGATGCAGGCGCGGCGCGACAAAATCTGGGCCATCGCTTTGGTGGCAACTGTGGGTTGTATGCTCGGCGCCTTATTTGGCTATGCCCTGGGCTATTATCTTTTCGATATGCTGGGTGATTGGCTCATTGGCCTGTTTTCCACCCCGGAGCAGTTTGCCGAAGTCAAAGCGCAAATGCACAGCCAGGGTTTTTGGTTTGTGCTGACCCTAGGGATAGTACCCATTCCGTTTCAAATTGCCATGTTGGCGGCGGGGGCGACCCATTATTCCCTGTGGTTGTTTTTCCTTGCCACCGCTATAGCCCGCTCGTTGCGCTATTTTGGTCTGGCGCTGGTGGTGTATTACGCCGGTAATAAAGCGGAAAAGGTGATCCGTAAACATAAGCTCAAAGGCATTGCCGCCCTGAGTGCTTTAGTGCTGGGCACCTGGTGGTTGGCGAGCAGTTTGTCGACTGCCGGCGTTAGTTAAAACGCATGTGTAAAATTTGCTAAAAAGTGGTGATAAATACGTGAAATTGGTTATTGCTACCGGTAATTGTTAACGGTTTTTATTTATCTATATGATTTATATGTGCTTTTAATCTTGGTCTAAAGTTTGCTGTATTTACACCAGCTTAGTTAGGAATATTTTTACAGGAAGCGAATTATGTCGGTACCCGTCGCGGATAGACCCCTAGAGCAGGTTAAAGAAGAAGTCATAGACCAGCTTATACTTAATTACAGCCATGGTGAGATCTCTGCCGAAGCGTTTGAGCGCCGTTTGGATGCAGCCTATGACAGCACGGAGCAAGAATATCTAGTGACTCTGGTTGCCGATCTCCCTTTGCAAGCAGACCCGCGCTATCAAAGTGAAAAGGCGGCCCGTTTGCGCCCACAATATGGTCGTGGCGATGAGCAACCGATAGGTGAGTCCATCACAACTATTTTAAGTTCGGATCACCGTGGCGGCGATTGGGTGGTTCCTAAAGAAATACAGATAAAAAACGTGCTTGGGACCTTAGAGCTGGACTTTAGCAATGCCATCTTCAGTAACCCGGACGTGCATATTCACCTTAACTGTTATTTGGGCTCATGCGAGATTTATGTGCCAGAGGGCGTTGATGTGGTGACGCAAACCACCAATATTATTGCCTCCACTAGCAATCAGCGGGTGGCCTTAGGGCCACGGGATCAAGACCGCCAACGTCCGCGTATTTTACTCACCGGCCGTAATGTTTTAGGCAGCGTTGAGGTCAGCGTAAAAAGAACCATGAAAGAAAAATTAAAATCCTTTGCCGACAATCTGCGCACCCTGTTTGATGACGGGTATGACAGCGGCAATGGTAAGGATAAAAGCGATAAATATTACTAATTTGTGAAAAGCGACTACACTTAGCAATGCTTTAATTAACAGCTCCCAGGTTGCGGCGGTTTCTTTAACCGCCGCTTTTTTTTGCCCGCCTAAAAGCACGAGGTCGCATAGATGAAGGGTCATGGCTATAATGGCGCCTTTATTTTTGGGTGCTGGTGAAGCGCGAATGAATGCAGTAGAGAAAATATTTGTGCTGGGCTTGCCCCGTACCGGCACCACCAGCGTGTGTGTGGCGGCCTTGCAACTGGGCTTGCCTACGGCGCACACCGCCTATACTCAGGCCTGTTTTGAACAGGCGCAGGTGCTGGCCGACACTCCTTGTTTTAGTCACTATCCCGAGCTGGCCAGGCGCTATCCGCTCAGCCGTTTTATTCTCCTTTGCCGGGATGAACAGGCCTGGCTGGCATCCATTAAGCAATTACTGGCGCGCATGAGTGATAACCTGTTATGTACCCATGGCGGCTTTAGCCCTTTATTAAAACAAAGTTATGGGCGCGTGTTTTCGCCTCTCAATGAGCAAACACTCGCGAACGATGAGCACCTTCTACACTGTTATCGCCGCCACCAACAGCAGGTGCGCGACTATTTTGCCACTCAGAGCGAACGCTTGTTGTGCCTGAATTTAGGCGAACCCAACGCCTACCACACATTCTGCCGCTTTTTGGGTGTTGAGCCCCAAGGGCGTGAGTTCGCTCATCTTAATAAGGGTAATAAGGTAATGGCCTGGCGCGACATTAAAAGCCCGCTGAAAATCGCCTCTACCCGCAATGGCAAGGTGGATAACCTCGATAGCTGGTGGTTAGGCTAACGGCCTTGGCTTGGGGCTGGCGTGAATGGCCTTGGCTGCGTACAATAGCGCCAATTTTAGTTGTTAGTAATGCTTATGTTTGAACTCGAATTTAATACGCCACAGCAGTGGACCGATACGGTGCTTGCCGACTTCGACGCCTTTTTACAAGATCATGCCGCCGCCGAGAAAAAAGCTTCTGGCATGGCACTTTCCATGCTGTCTCACTACCCGGATAAGCGTAAATTGGTCAAGGCCATGACAGACTTGGCACTGGAAGAGATGATCCACTTTAAGCAGGTGGTGAAGTTGCTTACCGAGCGTGACGTTAATCTTGGCGACGATAAAAAAGATCCCTATGTCAACCAGCTGCGCGGCATGTTCCGCCATGGTAAAGAAGTCTTTATGCTCGACCGCCTGCTGGTGGCTGCAGTGATTGAGGCGCGCGGCCATGAGCGTTTTGCTTTAATCGCCGAGGCTTTGCCGCCGGGTAAGGACAAGGAGTTTTATACCGCCATCGCCAAGTCTGAAGAAAAACACAAAAATCTGTTTGTGGAATTGGCCTATGAATATTTCGATAAAGAAGAAGTGGATGCGCGCTTAGCCGAGGTGATCACCCGCGAAGCACAAATTTGTGCCTCCTTGCCGTATCGCGCGGCCCTACATTAAGGTTTGTAGGTCGATGCTTTGCGTCGACAAATTTAACCACGTTGCATATTTGTCGGGATAAATCCCGACAACGAGGCGCAGTTAGCCGTGCACCTTATCCAAGGCACGTAGCTTGAAGCCCAGCCAACATAAGATGATGCCGAAGGCAAAGGCATAAATGGCGACCAGCCAGAGCATGGCAATGATCCCCTGGCCTGGGTTAACGATCAAATAGATGCCAAAGAGGATCGATACCACCCCGCTTAACAGCAATAAGGTTACGCCCTGCAGATGCTTAAAGAGCTTAATGGCTGCCGCCATTTCCATCAGGCCGATGGCGATGGCCCAAAA
The DNA here is from genome assembly GCF_038739665.1 of Pseudoalteromonas qingdaonensis. Taxonomy (NCBI): domain Bacteria; kingdom Pseudomonadati; phylum Pseudomonadota; class Gammaproteobacteria; order Alteromonadales; family Pseudoalteromonadaceae; genus Pseudoalteromonas; species Pseudoalteromonas qingdaonensis. The sequence continues at coordinate 37,910 of NZ_JBCGCU010000015.1, forward strand.
GGCTATCAAATAGAGCATGATCAAGGCGGTCAGCTGAGGCATACTGACGGTAACTATGGCCGCGACAATCCCCAAAATGCCGGCTATCAGGGTTAAATGCCAGTAAGACGAATATTGCTTTTGTTTAAATGCCAGCCAAACCCGCGAGCAACCGTCGAACATAAAGAAGGCGGCAAAGACAAAGATCAAGGCACCTATTGTGGCTTGCGGTGAAAACCAGGCCACGGCGGCAAAGATAATGGCGATGATCCCCTGAATAACAAAGATTGGCCACTGACCCGGTAGTGAAGTATTAATCGTCATTATGCTCTCCTATTGTGGCTGCTTATAAACTTGGCCTGCTTTCATCACAAAATCAACTTGTTCCAAAACGCTGATATCCTCAAGCGGATTGCCGCCAACGGCAATGATATCGGCAGCAAAATTTGTGCTTAGCTGGCCTAATTGTGCTTCGGCGCGCAGTAATTTGGCGGCATTAATGGTGGCGCTCTGAATAGCCTGCAAAGGGGTCATGCCATATTCCACCATGCGAGAGAATTGCTTGGCATTGTCACCGTGCGGATAAATAGAAGCATCGGTGCCAAACACCATATTCAATCCCGCATCCACGGCGCGGCTAAAACTTTCGCGCTGACGCTTGGAGACCTGGCGTTCCTTATTTAAATTTTCCTCGGCAACGCCATTTTGCTCACCATAGGTGAGGGTGTATTCGGTGTTGTAGATATCCATGGACAACCAGGTGCCGTGCTTTTTCGCCAGCTTAATGCCTTCGTCGTCGATATAGCTGACATGTTCAACACTGTCGGCTCCGGCGATAATGGCCGCCTTGATACCACTGGTGCCATGGGCATGAGCGGCCACAGTTAAGCCACGCAGATGCGCTTCTTCAACCAGAGCATTCATTTCTTCCTGACTGTATTGCTGGACACCCACCTTAGTACCCTTGGAGAAAACGCCGCCGGTGGCGCAAAACTTAATGGCGTTGGCACCGTACTTAATGTTTTCACGTACTTTGGCGCGTACCGCCCAAGGGCCATCGGCCACGCCTTCGGCGCGGTAATTTAATTCCGGCGGCAAGCGGTTGTTGTCGCAGTGGCCTCCAGTGACTCCCAAGGATGGGCCAGCCGCCCATAATCGTGGTCCGGGTACATCACCTGCTTCTATACCATCGCGCAGGGCAATCACGCTGTAGCTGGTGGCGCCAATATTACGCAAGGTGGTAAAGCCGGCGAGTAAGGTTTTATGAGCAAAGTAGGCGGCTTTGATGGCCTTACGCGGTGCCGAGTCGCTAAAACGTTGCACTCGGGGCACGGTGGGATCCGAGGTCAGATGCACATGCATGTCCATTAAACCGGGCAGCAACATCTTGTTGCCCAGGTCGATTAATTGGTCGTCGGCGTCCAAGGTGTTTGGCAGAGTATGGCCAATGCCTGTGATCACGCCCTCATCTATGCTGATAACGACATTGTTAAGCACCTTGCCATTGGTGACATCCAACATTTTGTCGGCTTTAACATAGGTGGAGCTGTAGGCTGGGTTAGCCAAAGCCATAAGGGCACTGCCTATAGCGGCGCCGACTAAGGAGTAAAAAGGCTTAAACATGATGATCCCAAAAATAAAAATAGCTTTTTGAATCTATCAAGTGTCTGCTTTTAAGGCAATTCTTAACGGCAAAGTGTGAGCTTATTGGCCTTATTGAGCCGCAAGTAGCCAAAGCCTTGTGTGTTAAAGCGCTATGTTATTTAGAAAAATACCTGCTTGCCCCGCAGCAAAGAGATCTTGTGCCCGCTATGAAAACCCAAGATTGCTTTGTCACCAGCGATACCTCTTTGAATAATTTATTTATTAATCGATTGGTTTGGGTGGTGGGGTTTTTATGTTTATAAGTTTGGTCGGTATCGCGAAATAGTATAATTCGACTATGCTTGTTTTTAATGCAAAAAGGACAATTGTCCTTAAGTGTGAGTAAAATCTTTTAAAATTCTCGATTGTGTTGGTAAAAGGTGGGAAATGTTGCAAAAAAAATGAAATAAAGCTGAATTGTGACTTTATTTCGGTGCTATACTTCGCCACCGTAATGTTCAGCCTTTTATTTGTGCTTGTACTCTCAAATTTAAGGTCCGCGTGGAGCACGCGAAAAATTGAACATTGTGCCAGATGATAGGGCGCTACATACCTACCAATGAACAAAAGAGTACAAATAAGGGTTAAATCCGACATGAAAGCGATGAAACGTACTGCGCTTGCCAATCTTATTAAAGCAACGCTGTTCTCTGCTGCTGCAGGTTCTGCATTCACTGCTACTGCTGCCGAACAACAAGGCCCAGCGGCAAAAGACAAATCACTTGAAGTTATCCAAATCACAGCTCGTAAGCGTGTTGAAAATGCACAGGAAGTTCCTGTAGCCGTTTCTGCACTGCAGGGCGACAGCCTGGATGCGTACAGCTCTGCGGGTATGGATATTCGTTTTATGAATGCCAAGATCCCAAGCTTGTCGATTGAATCTTCATTCGGTCGCTCATTCCCACGTTTTTACGTGCGCGGTCTAGGTAACACAGACTTTGATTTGAACGCCTCACAACCTGTTTCTTTAGTTGTTGACGAGGTGGTGCAAGAAAACGCCATTCTTAAAGGTTTCCCAGTATTTGACGTGGCTCGCGTTGAAGTATTGCGTGGTCCACAGGGTACCCTGTTCGGCCGTAATACCCCGGCGGGTCTGGTAAAGTTCGATACCGTTAAACCAAGCCAGGACTTTGAAGGTTATGGTTCAGTATCTTACGGCAGCCGTGGTGCCATCGACTTTGAAGGTGCCGTAGGTGGCGCCCTGACGGATCGCCTGTCAACGCGCGTTTCTGTGCTGTGGCAAGATAAAGACGACTATATCGATAATGTCGCTCCGGGTTTTGAACAAAAAGACGTGCTAGGCGGTTACACCGACCAAGCCGCGCGTATTCAATTCCTTTACGAAGGTGACGATTTCACCGGTTTATTTAACTATCATGTTCGCGATATGGACGGTACGCCTATTGCGTTTCGTGCCAATGCCATCAAGTCTGGCAGCAACGACCTGGTATCCGGTTTTGACCACGATAAGGTTCAACACGACGCCGCTTCACGTGCAACTCAGCAAGTAGAATCTCAAGGTGCCAGCCTGCGCCTGGAGTGGGATCTGGATGAGCACACTGTAACCTCAATCACAGCGTGGGAAAGTGCCGAAATCTATTCTCGCGCCGATATCGACGGTGGTTACGGCGGTTATGAAATTAACGGCCAAGCAGTGCCAAGTGGCCCCGGTTTTATCCCGTATACAGCAGAAAGTGCCGACGGTATTCCAGATCACGACCAGTACACGCAAGAGCTGCGCCTGACCAGTAACTTCTCTGGCGACTTTAACTATCAGGTAGGCTTGTTCTACTTTGATGAAGCCCTGACCATTGAAAACTTCAGCTATGACACCTCTGCTAATGGCGCCCTGAACGGTTATGTGCACCAGCAGCAAGACACCCAAGCCTGGGCGGTATTTGGCTCGGTTGACTACACAGTAACTGACGACTTTAAAGTGACCGTAGGTCTGCGTTATTCTGACGATGATAAAGAATTCAGCGCGAACCGTACCTTGAGTCCGATTAACGGCGGTACCTTGTTCCTAACGGAAAACCCAAGCGATGATCACGTGAGCTGGGATATCTCAACCAACTATAAAGTGAGTGACGATATCAACTGGTATGCCCGTGTTGCCAACAGCTTCCGTGCACCGAGTATCCAGGGTCGTATCCTGTTTGGCGACGAAGTAACCGTAGCTGAGTCTGAAACTCTGACCTCGTACGAAACCGGTATCAAGTCGGACGTATGGGATGGTCGTGGTCGCGTTAACCTGGCCGTATTCTATTACGATATGGACGACCAGCAACTGACCGCAGTAGGTGGTGGTGCCAACTTTAACCGTCTTGTTAATGCAGATAAAACAACGGGTTATGGTTTTGAGCTAGATACCCAATGGGTACTAACAGACAACCTAAACGCCACTTTCAACCTGAGCTACAACAACACCGAGCTGAAAGACGATGACCTAGCGGTTGCTGTCTGTTTTCAGTGTACGGTAACGGATCCTACCTATCAGGTGCCAGGTGCAAATGGCCCTGAAAACCGTGCAATTTTGGATGGCAACAGCCTGCCGCACGCTCCTGAGTGGATCTCAAACCTGACGCTTCGTTATAGCCGTGATATGGCCGACGGCGAGTTCTTCACCTATGCGGACGTTTCATACCGCAGCGAAATCGACTTCTTCTTATATGAGTCGGTGGAGTTTGAAGGCAAGGCCTTGACCGAAGTGGGTCTGCGTTCTGGCTATCGCTGGGCTGAAGGCGACAACGAATATGAAGTGTCGGCTTTCGTTCGTAACCTATTCGACGAGCAGCAAGCCATTGGCGGCGTTGATTTTATCAACAACACTGCCATGGTGAACGAAGAGCGCTACATTGGCGCCGAGTTCAAGGTAAGCTTCTTCTAAGCTAACGAATAAGCAAGTTATGCAAAACCCGCCTTGATGGCGGGTTTTTTCGTTTATATCGCATCACCTTACTGGTACAGTACAGTTTTTATAGATACATGAGAGTATTAGCATGTCTGGATTTTGGAACTATCGCGTTATCTTGGCGGAAGAGCAGGGCAAAGAGCCGCTTTATCAAATCCACGAAGTGGAATACACGGCTAATGGTAAGGTGAGTAACTGGTCGGAAACCGGTGCCGCACCCTTTGGCCGCGACCTTGATGAGCTTAAAGCCGATGCCGAGCGACTAAAAAGCGCTTTTGAAAAGCCGGTGCTAAAAGTAGTACGCGAAGCTCGCGGCTATGAGTTAGTTGAGCTTGAAAGTGGTGAGCCGGCCAGCGCTGAGCCACCTACAGCGAGTTAGACCAATTCACTTAAATAGCCAATCATTCTAGCGGGCTAAATATCATGCTCACTGTGTTGGAATTTTTCTATGTAGAATAACTACATAAGAAAAACTCCGCCTTGTGATCATATCATTTATCCAGCGCTATATCTGATCACATATTTAACAGAATTGGTACCAAAAGCGCCTTAGGGCGCTTTTGTGTTATTAGGGTTTGGAGCTTGGGGGGGAGCATGATCACCACCTTGTTATTTGATTTTGACGGCACCTTGGTGGACTCGGAGGCGATACACTTTTACTGCTGGGATCTGGTTCTAGCGGAGTATGATATTCGCTACGATGAGCTGACCTTTTGTCAGCGCTTTGCCGGGCGGCCAACTCTGGCCTCGGCTGAGGACATGGTGTGTGAGCATGGTTTGCAGGTAAACCCTTTGGCCTTGGCTGCCAAAAAGAACAAGCTCTTTGCCGAGCGGGTACAAAACACCTTACCGCCGTTGATGGCTTATGCCGAGACTATTTTGCATCAGGCCCATCAAGCGGGCTTTACTCTAGCCCTGGTGACCGGCAGTACCCGCGACGAGGTAGAGCCCATTTTACAGGGGTATCAACTCAGCTCCCTGTTTAGCTGTATTGTCTGCAAGGACGATGTGCATTATCCCAAGCCTCATCCCGAGCCTTACCTTATGGCTTTGGAGCAATTATCTGTGCCCGCCGCGCAGGGCATAGCCATTGAAGACACCCATACCGGCTCGCGCTCGGCCAAAGATGCCGGATTGGTGGTGGCTGCCATTCCCAATTGTCATTCTCAGGTTCAGGATTTCAGCCATGTGGATCAGCAGTTTCAGGACTTGAGGCAGTTTTATACCTGGTTGCAGCAAAATAACCAATAGCTTCTACACTTAAGGGACAAGCAAAGACATAAGGATATGACGATGCGCCCCCTCACTTGGATAGCCTGTACTTTAAACCTAATGCTCCATAGCGCGATTGCGTCTGGGGTAGTCATCAATAGCGAGTCGGACTTGGCTTCTGAGGCGCCAGCCGCAGTGCCGCTGGCCCTGGCGAAAACCTTAGATCATCAACCCGATGTTAATGCCTATCTGGTCTCGGAAAAATACGATGGTGTGCGCGCACGCTGGCAGCATGGGCAGTTGTTTACTCGTGGTGGCAAGCGTCTCAACCCTCCACCTTGGTTTATTGCTAATTGGCCGAAGCAGCCCCTGGATGGCGAGCTTTGGGCGGGTCGACAAGGCTTTTCTTTGGTCACCAACACAGTGCTTGATAGTCAACCCAATATGCAGCAGTGGCGCGCAATTCGTTTTATGGTGTTTGATGCCCCGCCAGCTGATACTGAGACAGGCTCTGTAGCCTTTGCGCAACGTTATAAGCAGTATCAAAATTTGGTGGCAGCTGCGGACTCGCCCTATTTAAAAGCCGTTGAGCAACATCGATTCAGTGATTATGCGCAGATGCATGCTTGGTTTACAGCCCGTGTTGCGGAGGGTGCTGAAGGAGTGATGTTACACCGCGCCGATGCCCCTTACACCACAGGGCGCAGTGGTCATATATGGAAGCTCAAGCCTTATATGGATGCCGAGGCGACCGTGGTGGGCTATCAAGCAGGCAAGGGGCAATTTCAGGGTATGATGGGTGCACTCTTGGTTACCAATGACCAGGGGCTGCGCTTTAAAATTGGCACTGGATTTAGCCATGCCGAGCGCGCTGAGCCACCGCCGATAGGGGCAATAATCACTTACACTTATCATGGTTACACGAAAAATGGCTTGCCCCGATTCGCCTCCTTCTTACGGGTGCGTGAGTTGCCTAATTCTCCTGTTAAACATGATTAATACTGTGCTTATCAAAATCCGATATAGGGCGAAGCTAAGAGCTGATCTCGGGGCTATTATGATAAAACCCTCAGAAAACACCTGTATTTTATGCTCAGCAGTATTTTTATAACAATAGGTTGATTGCCAGGGCGATAAAGATAAGTCCGGTGAGCCTGTCTATCCATAATTGGGCACTGGGGTTGCGTTTAAAGTAACTGGCAATCTTGTCACCGAAATAGATATAAGTGCAATCCACCGGAAACGCCAAAATAGGGTAGAGCAGGCCAAAAATAGCCAGTTGCACTGTGGTGGAGGTGTTTAATGTCGGGTCAACAAACTGGGGAATAAAGGCGATAAAAAAGAGCGCCACCTTGGGGTTCAGTACCTCGGTCATCATGGCCTGAAACAGCGGGCTTTGTTTTTTCAATTGCACATGGGGTTTGTCGTCACACACCTCACTCGCCGCATTTTGCTGCCAGCTTTGCCACAAGGTCATAATGCCAAGATAAGCCAGATAACAGGCACCCAGATATTGCACCGTGGTATAGGCGGTGGTCGATGCCTTTAGTAAGGCTGATAAGCCAACCACGGCAAACAGGGTATGGGCTACGCCGCCTAAGGCAAACCCCATGGCACAATGAAGCCCTGCACGGCGACCATTGGCAAAAGTTTGCGCCATTAAAAAGGCATTAGAAGGCCCAGGGCCTACGGCGATTAAAAAGCTGGCGCCGAGAAAGGATAAAAGGAGTTCAAGGTTAAGCATGATAACTAAAGGCAGATTATAAAGCGCACAGGGTAGCAGCTTGATAAAAAACAATAAAGCGGGCTTGATGCCCGCTTTACTTACCCACTTCTAAATCTAATTAGAAGTTAACAGTTACAGTGGTTGAACAGACTGAGCCGCCTTGTTCACATACCTGGTAACCGAAGCTACCTCTAACCTTGCCCAAGCTGTCGGAATGGGCGTTATCATTAGCCGTTGTAGTGATTAGCTGGCCGTTACGGTAGATATCTACCATAGAAGTTGCAGCACCGGCCCATGATAGGTCAACATAAGCACTGCCGCGTGATTTGTAGCCGTTAGCATCAAGAGTTACGTCTTCACCACCTGGGTTACCACCATTGCCGCCGTCACCGCCACAGCCATTGGCCGTTAGGTAGGCATCGGCGTCAGCCGCTTTCACGATACCGTAACCGAAGTACACGTCTTTACCCGCCGCGCCTTGGTCTTCAGCAGTGGCTTTAAGTGCTGCACGTATTTCTTGACCGCTACACTCAGGATGGTTCGACCAAACCAGAGCGGCAAGACCGGCTACCGCAGGTGTGGCCATAGAAGTACCGCTCATGTAGCCATAGTCGCTAGCTGAGATGGTAACAGTTGCTGACGTTGCTGCCATTAGTGCATTACGGTCTTCAAGGGCTGTGCCTACAGCTGGGATAGAAGTGCTGTTGGTGTCGCCAAGCGTTGCGTAAAGCATACCTGATTCGTTGTTAACGATAATCGCACCTAGACCACCTGAGGCTTCACAGTTAGCGACCTTGTCGTGGAAAGAGATTGCACCGCGGTCGATTAGGCATACTTTGCCTGCAGCACCGCTGTCGGTTGCTTCTGCCGTACCCATAAAGTAAAGATCAGCGGTTGCTGAACCTGTATTCTCCATGGCCGATACTTCTACGCCTACACCATCAGCTGAAGCCGAAGCGAATGCCGCCATGCCTGCAGGGTAAGTCGAAAGTGTATCAACACCGCCTGCGGTAACTTCAACACAGATGGTCTCATCTTCGGTCGCGCTTTTACCGCGACCAGAAGCGCAGCTAGGGAATTGCGAGAAATCAGCAATGTTATTGTTGGCATCGTTAGCACCTACCATCATGACTGATGGATAGCCCGCTGGATATGAGCGTACGTTGTTACCATCGTTACCTGCGGCAGCCACTACAAGGCCTCCAGCTGCATTAAAGTTAGCGAAGGCATTCGATTCAATGCTGTTGGAACCGCCGCCACCTAGGCTCATATTGATGATGTTGGCGCCCGCTTGTGAACATAGATTTGTAGCGTGAGCTAGGTCAGATGAATAACCCCAGCCTGAGGCGTTGAATACCTTGATAATGTGCATGTCAACGCCCGGTGCCATACCAATCACACCAATATTGTTGTCAGCCGCGCCAATAGTGCCGGCAACGTGCGTGCCGTGTGGGCCGCCATTGTCGAACCAGTTACCAGTACCAGAATCATTGTCACCGGTAATTGCACCCCAGTTGAAGTCAGGGTTAGATGCATCAAGACCTGAGTCGATAACACATACCTTCATGCCGGCATTGGCGTTGAAAGTAACTTGATCTGCTTGTGACTGGTAAACGGCGTAAGGTGTCAATTGTTGTTGTGTAGGATCACCTAAATCGTCGTTGTAAGTAGCCATGGCATAGCGGCGTTGATCCGCTTCTACCAATTTTACATGTGGGTTGTTCAGTAATCCTTTAACCGTAGCCAAGTCTTTGCCAGCGAAAGTCGCTGCGAAGAAGCCGTCACTATCCATGTTAACTTCACCACCAAGTTTTTTAGCGAGCGCTTTCACGACGCCTTTCTTATCGTTGTCAACTTGGATGATGTAACGGTCATCAGCAGCCATAGACTGTGTTGCGCCACTTAGAAGTGCTAACGCAACCGCGCTGCGAAGTAATGATTTTTTCATAGTAACCTCAGATAAAGCTAGAAGGGTGTTAACCGTTGTTTAACATTCGGTAACAACCTTACTGTTTTTATCACAAAGCGCAATAGTATTTTGTCCCTTTTTATGTGCTTTTTTAGAATATGATGTAGATGCTTTAGGGAAAAAAGTTATATGGGCGTGCTTTATCTTTCTAAATTTAAATAGGATTTTTAGGTTGGATTACTATGGGGACATGAGCCAGTGATTGTAGTCCTTTTAAAAAACACTGGCTATAAATGCAACAATTAGCTTATTTATGTAACAACTTTCCCTTGTTACTGAGTAGAACAAGCCAAAAAGGCAGTAGCATGGCGATATGCAAAGCGATTAACGCCGGCGTCGATAGAGGCAGGGATTGCGTTATTAGTACCAGTACTCCCGCCCCGCTCATTTGCATTACGCCAACCAAGGCCGAGGCGGTGCCCGCCTGTTTGGCAAAAGGCGCTAGGGCGGCACCAGCGGCGCTGCCAAGAATGAGTGCATAACCCAGGGCGCCTACAAACATGGGTATCATCATCGCCGCGGCGTGTGCGCTGTGTTGACCGGCCACCAATGCAATGGCGCACACTAGCATCAGGGTTAGACCTAAACGCAGGGCACGGCGGGAGCTGCGTTTAATAAGCTGTGGGGCGACAAAACAGGCCACCACGCTGATGGCGCCATTAAGAGAAAACCACAGCGTGAAGGTTTGAATATCTTCACCCAGATGTTCCATTATCCAGCCCGGAGCACTGGTTACAAACATCAAAATTGAGCCCATTGTCAGCATGGTGATGCAGCTGTTAAACAAGAAAATAGGGTGGCGAATAATTGGCATAAAACGACGAAAGTCGAAAATATGACCTTGATAGTGACTATCATGGGGACGAGTTTCACGGTAGATAAACCAAGTGGCGAGGGCACCGATCACCGCCCATAACAACATAAAGATAAAGTTACTTTGCCAGTTAAAGCGCAGCGTCAGCCAGGCACCTAAAATGGGTGCCAGGGCGGGAATAAAACACACCACGCCATTTAAATAGGTCAGCATCTGGCCACTGCGCGCCGGGCCAAAAACATCGCGCACTATGGCGAAGGCAGCAACAAAAGTGGCACAGGCGCCGACCCCTTGCAGCGCACGAGCCGCTAACAGGTGATTTAAATCACTGGTCATGGCACCGGCCGCGGCGGCCAGGGCATAAATTATAATACCGGCCAGGGCGACGGGGCGCCGGCCTATTTTATCGGCCAAAGGGCCTGCAACAAGCTGACCTAAGCCCACGGTGAGCATAAAAATGGCCACCGTTTGCTGCAATTGCTGTTGTGATACCTGGAAATCTTTGGCCATTACTACAAAGGCGGGTAGATAAATGTCTATGGCCAGCGGACAAAACACCACAAGCATCATTAACACTGTGATCAGAGATTTGCTCGGTTGAGAACTGGGTGAAACTGAAGAAGAACTCACGATAATAATACGGCCTAGCTTACAAAGACGTATTGTAAAAACCTCGCCAACGAGATGCCAGCATTAATGTGGAAATATTTTGTGTGTCTGTCGCGTTTATTTTTTCGCGTTGGCGACAGCAACCAAAGAGGGATAAATTAGCTTGGGTGCAAGTAATTCGTCCATAAAGCTCAGCCCCTGTCGGCATCCATGCCTCCACCGCCCGGCCTTGCACAGTGCGCAAGGCGTTCGCTTACTAAAAATAGTCCACCGGACTATTTTCTATACGTGCTCACCCTAGCGCTGCGAAGCAGTGCTTCGGTCACTCGTAGCCCCTCTTTGAAAACTCCGCGAATCAAAACGGGGGAGCGATACCTGTAGGTCAGGTTTCAACCTGACAATTATTGTCGGGCCACCGACAATGACGTTTGTTGATAGATCTTGTCGCGTTGGCGACAGCAACCAAAGGGCGGTTTGCGCCAACCGCCCCTTGGAACCCCAAGACGCCCGTGATTCGCTGATGCTTGCGAACTCAGCGTTTTGTTAAACGTTCCGCTTAGGTGTTGATGCGATTTAACAGCACATCCATGTCCTGATAAATCTAGCTCGACATCGTGTCTCGCTATCAACAACACGCTTCACAACAAAAGCCGATTTCTCCAGCGCGAATCCAAACGGGAGAGGCGACACCTGATATATCAGAGTTTGCTGATGGGCTGATAATTGACGGGAGCGGATGGTGAACGCCCAATTAACAGGCAAAAAATAGTTGGTGTAAATAAGTGACGGAGGAGCAAAAACCAACTATTTTTGACCTTGTTGAATTTCTTGTTATATTTATCCTATCTGCTTATTTAAAGCAGGCAGGCAACCATCTTGTCTTAAACAGATTGTTTGTAAAAGCACTTCCAATAAAGAAACCATTTCTCTAGGCTCTATAACTATCGCGCTTATGTTAAAGGCTCCATTAGTTATAAGTTCAGACAAATCTTTTGTAGGCGCATATTTGGCCATTTTACTTTTTACAAACATTGGAGCCCCGTCGTTACCAACAACCGGTGCGCCAAACTTCCCCCATATTTCAGCTGCTAGATTATTTTTGCCTGCCTTTCCGATATATAGAATTTCACCCTTCAAATTCGAGATAAAGTAAACGCCACTTTTGTCTTTATATGTTTCGGATGGAACATGTTGCTTAAATGATTCATTGAAAACTTTCATCCTTGGGAACGCTACTACATTGAACTCCAACTCCTTAAAAGAATCATTTAGAGAACTAGCAAATGAATTAATAATCTCGGTGATACTGTTTAGGTGCATAATACTCCGTAAATATAACAATTTAATAGTGCGCAAATCGCGCATATTTCTGATTTGCAATCGCGCACTTTCTGAATGGGTTAGTTTTAACAAAGTTGATAACTAGTTGCCAGCGTTATCAAAAATATATGTTGTTAACTTTTGAGCCAGATAAAAATGCGCAAATTGCTCATTTTCCTGAATATGGGGGAAAGTGCTTCTGCTGGATATAGAATCAGTTTTAATAGAAGAGGTTTAACGCCCGTTCCTCGCTCTAATCGACTTACTGTTTGCGTTAACCTAAATTGAACCGCAGATGTATCAGCCTAATCCCGTTAAAATTCGCGCTGAAGAAATCGGCTTTTGCTGCGAAGCGTGGCTAAGACAGCGAGGCATGGATGCCGAGCTAGATTTATCGGCACAGGGATGTGCCGTTCAATCGCGTCGTAGCCTAAGAGTAGCGCCTAGCAAAAACCTGAGTTCGGAAGCATGTGCGAATTACGGGCGCCTTGGGGTTCATAGGGGTGGTTGGCGTAAACCACCCCTATGGTGCTGTCGTCACCACGACAAGATCTAACTTAACCAATAAATACTACTAAGGATGTAGTTGCATTTAAACCCAAACGCATGTTTACTGGTACGATGAGTGCTTAAGGAGAATAACAATGACTGCACCCCCATTATTACGTACCTATCAAAAGTTTACTAAGTGGCCCTGTGGGCACTGGCTGTTTTCAAAGGCCGTGTGTGCCAAGGCGCCGTATTTTTCATCTATTAAACCTGCAATTAGTGAGCTGATGCCGGGTAAATGCGTGGCCAGTGTAAAAAACCGTCGCGCCGTACATAACCATATCGGCACTATACATGCGATTGCTCAGTGTAATTTGGCTGAGTTGGTGGCCGGTGTGATGACGGATGCCACCGTACCGCACAAGACTCATCGGTGGATCCCTAAGGGAATGACGGTGGAGTATTTAAATAAGGTGGATACCGATATGCAGGCCACGGCGAAAATTCCCATGCCCCATCAATGGTTGGATAAAGAAGACCTAGTAGTGCCGGTAGAGATAGTGAATATGCGTGGAGAGTTGGTGTTTCGCGCGGCTGTTACCATGTACATCACCGCGCGAAAAAAGTAGCCGTTAAGACTCGGCTACCAGAGCTTCATCATTGCTGACCAGGGATAAGGTTTCTTGCTGGTTTAGCTGTTTGATTTGTCCTTCCATCTGCGCGCCAGCAGCTATGCTCAGGGTGTTGTGGAATACATCGCCCTGAACCTGTGCAGAGCTTTCAATGGCCACTTTTTTGGCACGAATTGAACCGCTTACATGACCACGTATAGTCACTTCGCTGGCTTCAACACTGCCCTCAACATGGCCCAGGCTGCCAATCAGTAACACCTCGGCTTTAATGTCGCCTTCGATGCGGCCATCAAGTTGTACTTCGCCTTGGCTGATCAGTGAGCCGGTTAGGCGCACATCTGCGGAAATTAATGAGGGAGTCGCGTTATTTTTATTATTACTCACAACGGGGTTACTCTTCTGTGTATCTTTGTTCTTTGAAAACATCGGTTAATGCCTTGGTGATTTTGACCGGATTGATATGTTTATTATTGTGCAACACCTCGTAATGGAGGTGAGTTGCGGTACTGCGACCGGTGCTGCCCATTAAGGCGATGACTTCGCCCTTAGTGACGAGATCTCCACGCTTAACGTGAATTTTATTTAAATGCCCAAAGCGCGTGGTAAAGCCATTGGCGTGCTCTATTTCAATAAAACGCCCATAACCACCGTTACGCCCGGCTCGCACTACGGTTCCATCCGCAGGGGCAAAAATTTCGGTGTTATGCCAAGCCGCCAAGTCTACACCTTTGTGCATAGCGCGACGGCCATTCATGGGATCCTTACGCAGGCCGAAGCTGCTGGAAATATAGTAATCAGCTGCAGGTAACATATGCGGCACCTGCGCCAACATGGACTCTAGCTGGTTGAGGGTCAACAGCTTATCGACCACGCTAAGTGAGTTGGTGTCCTGCTCATCGGTATCGAGTAATTCCAACGGGCCGCCCTGAGCCGCCTGCTCTTCGCTTTTAGCGACTAACTCATCCATAACCGTGCTGGGCAAGCCGGCACGGGCAATGGCAGCACCAAGCATTTGTTCACGTTTGACTATGGCTTGGTCGAGTAGGGAGAAGGTGTCGTATTGACGCTGCTGTAGGCTGGCTAAACGCTCATCGACACTGTTATCCGCCGCTGGTGAATCGCTGGCCTCAAAAGGAATGCCTTGCTCCGGCAGCAAAGATGCGGGCAAGGAAGCCAGTACATTCTGTGTTAGTGTCTGACGTTGTTCCAGTTGGCTCAACTGGGCAATAAATTGCTCTTGCTGCTGCTTTGCCTGAGCGATTTGCTGACGCAATTGCTCATTTTCAGCAACCACATCGCCACTGCTTAATTGCAATGCGCTTTGCTGCCAAAAATTATAGGCACCAAAAGAGGCAAGTGAAGCAACACATACAAAAACACTAAGCGCCATGGTGCACTGCTTTTTGGTTGTTAATTCAACCACTTTCACTTCACCCTCTTGGCGAATTAAGAGCTGCCGTGCAGGGAAGTGCTTAGTAATAAAGTATGATGGATTTAACTTCATAAGGACAAATTACTGATAAAAAACTTTGCTAAGATAACAAGGTGAGATTAAAAATCCAGCAAAAAATTGTAATTGACCGCAAAAAAAAGCAGCTTATCGCGGTTAAAAGCACGAAAGCTGCATTTTTATTAGTTATCCTTCCTGGTGGCAAAAGCCATGAGTTGGGAAGGGGAAACTATCTAGCAATCTATTAGTTGGCAGGTAAAACGGTGGCGCGACATTCACCGAAACCGATGCGTGCAAAGCCTTGCTTCTCACACCAGCCGCGCATGATCACTGTATCACCGTCTTCTAGGAATTTACGGCTTTCACCGTTACCCAGATCAAGGGACTCTTTACCGCCACGTGATAGCTCAAGTAGTGAACCTGCTTCTTCATGCTCAGGGCCAGACTGAGTGCCCGAACCCAGCATATCACCGGCGTTAAAGTTACAGCCGTTTACCGTGTGGTGAGCAACCATTTGCGCTACCGTCCAGTATGAATGCTTAAAGCTTGATTGTGACAGTTTGGCCGCTGGCGTGCCTTCGGCGCGCATTTTTTCAGTCTCGACCGCTACATCCATTTGAATATCAAGGGCACCTTGCTCACGGTTTTTGGTCGATTCCAGGTACTCAAGCGGTTGTGGGTCGCTCTCATCGCGAGTCCAGGCCAGGCGGTAAGGTACAAGGGCTTCATTGGTTACAACCCAAGGCGATACGGTAGAAGCGAAGTTTTTCGCCAGGAATGGGCCTAGCGGCTGATATTCCCAGGCTTGTAAATCACGTGCCGACCAGTCATTGAATAGACAGAAGCCAAATACATGCTCGTCTGCATCATCAAGGGCGATTGACTCACCCAGCGCGTTACCCTTGCCCAGGTAAATGCCCAGCTCCAGCTCGTAGTCCAGACGCTTACAAGGGCCGAAAGTCGGTGTATCCGCATCCGGCGCCTTAGTTTGGCCCTTAGGACGAGGGAAGGTTTGGCCGCTCACGCCTATGCTTGAAGCACGGCCATGGTAACCGATAGGTACCCATTTGTAGTTTGGTAGCAAAGGGTTGTCCGGACGGAACAAGCTGCCTACCGCAGTGGCGTGGTAGATAGAGGTATAAAAGTCGGTGTAGTCGCCGATATGACATGGCAGGTCATATTCTACTTTTGCTTGTGCAATTAAAGCGTCGCTTAGTGCTTGCTCGTGCTCGCTGCCCGTGCGCAGGGCTTGTGAAAGCGCAAGGCGCAGCGCTGACCAGTGCGCCTGACCCATGGCCATAAAGGCATTTAGGCTGGTTTGTGACGCGGCTTCTAGGGCTTCTTGAGCAAGACCGCTGAAAATGCCTAATTTGGCCACGACGGCCAAGTCTACTACTTGATCACCAATGGCGACGCCGCCACGGAATGCTTCGCTGCTGCCGGCGCGGCGAAAAGTGGCAAAAGGCAAGTTTTGGATTGGGAAATCGGTTTTGCCGTCGTTCGCAGAGCTGACCCAGCTGGTCAGATTAATGTCGTGCGTTTCATTGAGTTGCATGAGTTATTCCTTTTGCTAAAGCTTTTATGTGTTATTGAGCCAAGAATAAAAAAAACAAGGGCTCGGAACTTAAAAAAGCAGTGCCCACACTAAGGTGGACGCTGCTTTTTGGCGCTAGATTAGGGGACGATTAGATAACGCCACGGCGCTCTTGGTCACGCTCGATAGACTCGAATAGGGCCTGGAAGTTACCTTCACCGAAGCCGCCGTCATCAACACGTTGGATCATCTCAATGAAGATAGGACCAAATAGGTTCTTGGTGAAGATTTGTAGCAGGTAACAATCTTCGCTTTGGCTATCTACCAGGATCTGGTGCTCTTTGATCTTCTCTTTATCTTCTTTAACCCAAGGAACACGGTCGAAGATAGTGTCGTAGTAGTGATCGACGATATCCAAGGTGGCGATGTTGCTTTGATCAAGCTTATCAAGTGAGGCAACAAGATCGTCGGTCAGGAAGGCTAAGTGCTGTACACCTGGGCCATTGTACTCGTTTAGGTACTCATCGATCTGGTTGTTGTTGTTGTCTTTACCTTCATTGATTGGAATCGAGAAGGTGCCACAAGGTGATTTAAGGGCGTAAGACAATAGCGCTGTTTTTTGGCCTTTGATGTCGAAGTAGCGTACTTCGGTAAAGCCAAATACGTCTTTGTAGAAGTTAGCCCAGGTTTCCATCGTACCCTTGTACACATTGTTAGTCAGGTGGTCGATGCGGATAAAGCCTTTGCTTTCTACTACATTTTGCTCTTCTAAGTCTACGAAGTCAGTGTCGTAGATGCTGCCCTTGTCACCGAACTGCTCGATGAAATAAATCAGGCTGTCGCCGATACCGTAGATAGCAGGGTAAGGCATGTCTTTATGGGTTGCATCGGTGGCAGGCTTGGCACCGCGCTCAACGGCAATATCAAATGCTTTTTGTGCATCTTCTACACGCCAGCCCATAGAACAAATGGCCGGACCGTGGCTCTTAGCAAACTCTGCAGAGAAGCCGCCGCGCTCGTTGTTCAATAGGAAATGAATGTCGTTTTGGTTGTAGTAAAGGATGTCTTTATCTTTGAAAGTCTTTAACTTTGAAAAGCCAAAGTCGGTAAAGATCTTGTCCATATAGTCCGCATCTGGTGTTGCGTACTCGGTAAACTCGATGCCCTTAAGGCCTAATGGGTTATTTACTTCACTCATGATTTAGCTCCACTTGCTGTGTGTTTGGCTTGGTTCTAGCGGTAAAGGTCGTTGCTGAAAATAAAGCGCCGCCATTGCCATCAAGCCATAATTGTTTGAGCGCATAATCGGAGAATTTGTTCGAAAGCGAAAGAGTACAGGGCTAATTAGCAAGCGGGTTAAGTGTAAACTAATGTGTACGATATTCTGCTAGTGTAAGGTTTTCGTTAAATCGGGCAATAAAAAAGGCGCCTTAGGCGCCTTTTTTGACTTCTATGGAAGAATTACTGCTTTTCACCAGTTAATTCTAATTCTTCTTCTAGTAGCTGCTCTTCGTCATGCGTACCTTCTGCACCATGCATCCAGTCAACCAGCTTGTCAGCCATCAACCATAGGCAGATACCGGCGATAAAGGCCATGATAGCAACGCCACCGAAGGTGCTTAGCGGGCCAGCATCACCAACCAGCTTACCGATTTCAGCGGCCGCGTAGTTACCGATACCCGAGAAGAAGAACCACATACCCATAAGTAATGAGGTGTACTTCAGCGGTGCTAGCTTAGATACCATAGATAGACCGATAGGCGATAAACATAGCTCACCCATGGTGTGGAATACATAGGCCATAACCAACCAGACCACATGGGCTTTGGTATTGGCATCGTCACCGATTTGCAGCGCCGCACCCACCATGGAGATAAAGCCTAGGCCAAGGAAGAACATACCCAAGGCAAACTTGCGCGGCGAATCCGGCTCTCTGTCACCCATACGGATCCAGAAGCTGGCAAAAATAGGCGCTAGCAAGATGATGAAAATAGGGTTAACCGCTTGCAACCAGCTCGCCGGCATTTCCCAACCAAAGAATACCAGGTCAGTTTTGTATTTAGCGAATAGGTTCATTGAGCCCGCAGCCTGTTCGAATCCGGCCCAGAAAATGATGGTGAAGAAGCTCATGATCAAAATTACTTTGATACGGTCACGCTCTTCACTAGTAAGAGGTTTTTTAGCTGCGGCTTCATCGCTGTCACCGGTTTGCTTAGCAGCTGGAACTGTACCTATATTACCTAGGTATTTGTTAGCAAGAGACAACTGCAGGATAACACCAAGAAGCATACCTACACCGGCTGTTAAGAAGCCGTACTGGTAGTCAAATTTCTCACCGATAGAGCCAACCACAAAGTAGCCCAGGATAGAGCCCAGGTTGATACCCATGTAGAAGATGGTAAATGCGCCGTCGCGACGTTTATCACCTTCAGAGTAAAGGTCGCCTACCATGGTCGAGATATTTGGCTTGAAGAAACCGTTACCGATAATAAGAAGACCAAGACCCAGGTACATAAATTCAAGCTCTAGGCCTGGTACCATGGCGTGTGGTGTACCCAGGGCAAATTGACCCAGGGCCATGATCACACCACCTGTGATAATGGCTTTACGCTGGCCTGAGATATTATCTGCAAACCAACCGCCAAGTACTGGCGTTACATATACTAAGAAGGCATAGAAACCCAAGATGCTTAGTGCATTTGAATTCAATGCTTTTTGATATTCTTCATCGGCGCCAGCTGAAAGAGGGTCGATGCCGAAGTAGGACATATCCCAGCCCATGGCGGCAGCGGTAGCAATAGTAGAAAGGTAAAGCACGAAAATACCGCGCATACCGTAGTAGCTCATGCGCTCCCACATTTCTGTGAAGAACAGCAGGAAGAGCCCTTTAGGGTGACCTAGAAAATCACCTGTTTTTGGTACTGAACTCATTAAAAATACTTCCTAACGTACAAATTTATTATTTTGCAATGCTGGGCATTGCTGCTATTTGTGAGGCCTTATTATTATTGCTTTTACTACTGTAAATCTTGGATGTAAACCCTTGATGAACCCAGATAGCTGGCCATTATCGTCAGGATAAAAGAGCGGCAAACTACCTGCTTGGTAGCGCGGGCGCCACTTTATCCTAGCGACAAACGCGCCACAGTATACATACCCACTGGCATCAGGGGAAGAGTTATGAATTAACGTTAAATGAATCAAGATGAGCATAGGACGTCACGCCTCGGCAATATGGCATTAGCAAGTTTGTGCAGTAATCTTTACAATTTGCTACCCAATTATTGCTAATTTAGCGTATGATTGCGCCAGCCAAACAGATAACCCGCGACTGAGGAACACATGCGTCTTGAAATTTATTGTCAGGACCGAATTGGTATCGCCCAAGAGGTACTAAATATACTGGTTAACTATCAGGTTGATTTAAAAGGCATTGAAGTAGATGCCAAGAATTGCCGCATGTATGTTAGTTTCCCGCCTATAGAGTTTGAACAGTTTCAAAAAATTATGCCGTCTATCCGCCTTATTAATGGCGTCGAGGATGTGCGTACCACGGCATTTTTACCCTCGGAACGTGAGCATAATGAACTTAATACCCTGCTAAGTGCGCTGCCCGATGGAGTGATCTCTATCGATAACAGGGGCTGGGTGCGTCTTTGCAATGCCGCCGCCTGTCGCGATTTGCAAATGACAGAGCAAGAAGCTGTAGGTGCCAACATCAATAACCTGCTTAAAGGCTTTAACTTTACCCGCTGGCTTGAGGGTAAAGAGGTATTGGGACAAACCACTAGGGTAGAAGTGGGCGGGGAAGACTTTATCGCCGATATTTTGCCAATTTCCGTGCCCCAAGGGGACGACCAAAATGCCCTAGCTGGTGCGGTGATCAATATTAAATCGCAAAGCCGATTAGGGCAGCAGGTTAGCGCGTTTCGCCGCTACGGTCAGGAAAGTTTTGCCACCATACATAACTATTCAACGGCCATGCGACGCACCGTGCGCGAAGCCCGTAAGATGGCGCAGCTTGAAGCGCCTATTCTTATCACCGGCGAAACCGGTACGGGTAAAGAGCTGTTAGCGCGGGCTTGTCACTATGCGTCAAACCGTTCTATTAAACCCTTTATTGCCCTGTCTTGTGCCTCGCTTCCCGATGATGTTGCCGAGTCTGAGCTCTTTGGCTACGCCGGCTATGAAGACAACGCCGCGCCAAAACGCGGGGTGTTAGAGCAGGCCGATGGCGGCACGGTTTTCCTCGATGAAGTGGGGGAGATGTCATCTCAGCTGCAAACCAAGTTGCTGCGCTTTTTGCAGGACGGCACCTTCCGTAAAGTGGGTGACGAAAACGAGGTTAAGGTGAACGTGCGTATTATTGCCGCGACACAAAAAGACCTGCCGGCCATGGTGCAAGAGGGAACCTTCCGTGAAGATCTCTATTACCGCATCAATGTATTGACCTTGGAAATTGCGCCACTGCGCGATCGCAAGGCCGATATCGGTCCGCTGGCCGAGCATTTTGTGCAAAAATATGCCCAGCAAAATGGTGCTCCGGTTCCCACCTTAAGTGAAGAAACCATAGAGTATTTGCAGCAATATCCTTGGCCTGGCAATGTCCGCCAATTGGAAAATGCCATTTATCGTGCCGTGTCTCTGCTTGATGACAGTGAGCTGACCGTAGAGCATCTGCAGTTGCCGACCTTTACCAACGACCTGGGTTATTTGGAGTCGGATTTTGAAGGCAGTTTAGATCAGGCGGTTAAGCGTTTCGAAGCCACCTTGTTGCGCAAGCTTTATCCCGCTTACCCAAGCTCACGACAGCTGGCTAAACGCTTGGGGCTGAGTCACACCGCGGTCGCCAACAAATTGCGCGAATACGGTATTAATCGAAAAACCGTAAAAGTGTAATCGGTGATTTTAGCCAAATTATTTTAGATGGGCACCTTAGGGGGCCCATTTTTATGTGCCCTTACTATGAAGGTAATGGATTCAATGCCTTGGCTGGTATGCGTTAAAGGGGCAAAGCACTAGGTGAGTTTTTTTAAAAGCGGTGATACCATTCTGGTCTTACCTGTTTTAATGGATCTCTAGGAGCACACCTTGAACCTATATTTTCGGCTGTTGTGGTTATTTTTTAGGATTAAACGCAATAAAGCGCGCCAATCTTTACTGGAATCTGTAGATATTGAATTTCGTGCCTGGCCCCTGGATTGTGATATTAATCTGCACCTGACCAATTCTCGTTATTTGGCCTTGATGGATATTGCCCGCACCTGGATGATGGAGCGACTGGGCATGCTGGGTGCGGTGATGAAGCGCCGTTGGTTCCCCATAGTGAACGCCACCGCCATCACCTATATTCGCGATATTAAGCCATGGCAAAAATTCACTGTGTCTACGCGCTTGGTGGGCTGGGATCATAAGTACTTCTATATCGAACAAAAATTTACAACAGAGAAAGGCTTACATGCCATTGCTTATGTGCGCGGCGTATTTCGCAGCCGCCAAGGTGTTGTTGATGTGGCGGATATTGTTGCCTTGGCAGGCTACCAGGGCGAAATGCCGATTTTGCCGCCGGAGATAGAGCATTGGAAGGCCATGCTGGAACAAAAAAAAGCGACTAATCAGGGTTAGTCGCTTTTGCTTTGCTTTCATTAGCAAGTGTGAGCTTAATTAGAGGCAAGTGGGACTTAATTAGAAGCTGTAGCGTACACCGAACATGGCCACTACAGGGTCGATTTTAACGTCAACCGTAAGTGCCTTAACGCCATCGGCATAAACGCTTGCGTCACTGTCGATATCCATGTAGCTGACCATGCCGTGTAGACCCCAGTTTTTGTCCAGCGCGTAGTTAAAACCAACCTGAGCGGCAAGGCCCAATGAGTCGTCTAGCTTTAATTCTACGTCGTTGGTACCCAATACGTTTTTAAGGTCTTGGCTGGCTTGCTCATCGAAGAAGATGGTGTAGTTAATACCTGCACCTACGAATGGGCGGAACTTATCGCCAGCCTGACCAAAGTGGTACTGACCAAGAAGCGTAGGTGGTAAGTGCTTAACTTCACCGATTGATGCGCCGTGAAGACCGGCACGACCGTCAACATCGTGGCTAAATGGCGTGGCTGCGACTAGCTCTAACACCCAGTTGTCGTTCAGGGCGTAGTCGATAGTAATACCCAACTGAGTATCGTCATCAACGTTTAGGCCAAGGGTTGGAGCTTGGTCGATTTTAGATACTTCGCTGTCTGGGTTTACATTAATGGCACCTACGTTAATGCTCAGGTTTGCGTGAGCAAGAGAAGAGGTTCCTAGTAAAAGACCGACTAAAGCTGCGCTAAGTGTTTTTTTCATCTTCATCTTCCTAAGTAGAAATTTTAAATTTGTTGTGCTGATGGCGCCATTATCAGGGCTGCTGGAAAATAAAAACTGTTCTAGATCAAGCTTTCATCCGCGTTTGCGTATCACCTCGGCGGAACTTTGATTTAGATTAAACTTTGCGTTGGTTATCAAGCGAAAAGTTGACATAAGGCTGTCATAAAAAGGCGCTGTAATGGCTTTAACGCCATGTTATGGAGCATTTTATGTCGAACGCTGCCCGCCTGACGGCAAACGCATCGAACCTTGCGGATGAGCTTGCGTATTTGCAACAGCTTATTCGTTTTCCCTCGGTTACTCCCAA
The DNA here is from genome assembly GCF_038739665.1 of Pseudoalteromonas qingdaonensis. NCBI lineage: Bacteria > Pseudomonadati > Pseudomonadota > Gammaproteobacteria > Alteromonadales > Pseudoalteromonadaceae > Pseudoalteromonas > Pseudoalteromonas qingdaonensis. The sequence continues at coordinate 60,866 of NZ_JBCGCU010000015.1, forward strand.
TGAGGCCGGCGCCATTGCCTGGCTTGATCAGCAACTTACACTGCGGGGGTTTAGTTGTGAGCTCTTTGAGTGCCAAGGGGTAAGCAATCTGATAGCGAAATACGAGTTTGGCCCAGGGAATGTCTTTGCGTTTTGCGGCCATATAGATGTGGTACCGGCCGCCGCCGAGCGTTGGCGCTGCGATCCTTTCGCTGGCGATATTATTGATGGCGAAATTTATGGTCGCGGCGCCGCGGATATGAAGGGCGGGGTCGCGGCCATGCTGGCGGCCACAGATCGCTTATTGGCGGCTAAGCCGACTCAGGGGCAATTCTATTGGTTGATCACCTCGGATGAAGAGGGGGAAGCCGAGTTCGGCAGTGCCGACATTGCCAAGCATCTGCAAAACCAGGGCGTGCGTTTAGATGCCTGTCTTGTCGGCGAGCCCACCGCGGATCTACGCGCCGGTGATACCATAAAAAATGGCCGTCGCGGTGCCTTGTCGGCGCGCATTAGTGTTAAAGGCCGTGCCGGGCATGTGGCCTATCCTGAGCATACGGTCAATGCCGCGCATATCGGCGCGCAATTGGCGGTGGCGCTGCAACAAATTCACTGGCATAAGGATATTGAGGGCTCGAAAACCACTTTGCAGGTGACTGGACTGCATGTGCCTAACAGTTTGGATAACCTGGTGCCAGCCCAGTGCCAGCTGACCTTTAATGTGCGCTATAGCCATGGTTATCGCAGTAATGATGTGCAGGACATGGTTAATCAGGCCTTGGCGCCCTGGTTAAATGAGATTGAAGTCAGTTGGGAGCGCCCTTGTGAGCCTTATTACACCTCAGGTGGTGGTGATATAGATTTGATAGCGGTATTGGAAAGCGCTATTCATTTCTGCACTCACAGCTATCCCAAACTTAGCACCAGCGGCGGCACATCCGATGGTCGCTTCTTTGCCAACGAGCACACTCAAGTGGTGGAATGCGGTGTACCTAATCACACCATTCACCAAGATAATGAGCGGGTTGCGGTGGCGGATCTTAATGCCATTACCGATATTTATGCCCAGACGTTAAAGCAGGTGTTTGCCTGCTCTTAGTTGTGGGCACTGAAATTAAGAGATGAAAAAGCCGGTGTGAAAACCGGCTTTTTTGTGGTTGGGGGAATCTGTTAACTAGTTTTCTTTTGTACGGGCGATCAGGGCATCATTGGTGAGATAGCGCTGCGCCTTTTTCTCTTTCAGCTTGGCCATATCGACCAATACCAGACCATCGATACAGTTATTAAAGTCAGGGTCGACACTAAAGCTTAAAAATGAGACCCCGTCTTCCTGGCAAAGTTCAGTGTATTGCTTAAACAGGGTTGGCACCTGGGCGCCCATATTGGCCAAAATATGCTTTAACTCGGTAAAGTCAGCTTTAACATCATTTCCGCAGAACAGGCTTTGCGCATAGGTCTGGGCGTCGTCACTGTGTTTAAACTCATGTTTAGGAATAGCCAGTTGCTGCGCTTGCCCATAATAATATTGGTAGTGGTAAACCAACAGTTCCTTGGCATTTTCTGGCAGTGCATTAGAGAGGCTGACGGCGCCGAATAAATAGCGATACTTGGGGTAGCGACTAACAAAGGCGCCAATGCCAAACCATAAATAATCCAGGCTCTTACGGCCCCAGTACTTTGGCTGCACAAAGCTGCGTCCCAGCTCTATGCCTTGCTCGAAATATTCGTCCATGCCCGGCTCGTAGTCGAACAGGCTGTCCGTGTACAGGCCCTGACGACCTTGTTTATTGATTATTTCGTCGGCACAGGCCAGTCGGTAAGCACCTACTAACTCCAGCTGTTTTGGATCCCACAGCAAGAGGTGATGATAGTCCATATCATATTTATCTATATCGCGACGTTTGCCACTGCCTTCACCCACGGCGCGAAAGGCGATTTCCCGCAGACGGCCAAGTTCACGAAACAGCGCCGAGCTGCCCTGATACTGATACAGGTAAATATGCATGCCGTCTTGAGTTTCTCCCAAGCGCTCGCAGTCATTAAGGGCCGATACCAGGGCCTTGCGGCATTCAGCATGGGCAATGGGCGTCTGGGTTTTCAGCAGCTCAGGCTTTTTCGTGCCGAGACGATACAGTTGCTTACGAATAAGGCGGCTGATCTCTTTGTCGTTGAGGTTATCAAGCAGATATGACTTGGGCACTATGGCGGCGCCAATTTCAAATTCCAGCGACTTTTGCCTTTGCTTGAACATTTCCTTGACCAACAAGAGGCTAGCCAGTGGCTTGTAGATCATCGAGGTGCCGTAAAACAGTGGGCTGTTCTTGGCCTTAACTAAAATTGGCAAAATAGGGGCGCTGGCTTTTTTAGCAATGCGCAAAAAGCCGTGGTTCCAGGTGCAGTCCTTGACGCCGGTTGGACGCAAACGCGATACCTCACCAGCGGGGAAAATCAACAGGGCTCCTTCATCCTTAAGGTGTTGATGAATAGCGCCCAGCTCTTTTTTACGGCTGTTGCCGGACATATTGTCCACCGGCAATAACAAGGAGTGCATGGGGGTGACACTCATCAATAAGCGGTTGGCAACCACCTTGATATCCGGGCGTACACGGGCCAAAACACTTATTAGCGCTAGGGCATCGAGTGAACCAATAGGGTGGTTAGCCACTATTACCAAGCGGCCTTCGCTGGGAATATTGTCCAGCTGCGCGGAGTTAAATCGGGCGCTGAAATCCAGCTCCTCGAGAACCTGTTCGATAAATTCCAGGCCCTGTAAATGGGGGTAATTATCACCAAAAGCAACAAACTCTTGCTCATGTAACAAATAACCCAGGCCTTTTTTAACCAGTCCTTTCACCTTGGGGGAGTTTGCTAAACTCGGCAGGTTATCTTCTACGACCTTATCAATGCTGATCATATTTTGCCCTTTGGCAACGAAATAATAGCTAGATTAAAAATTGACCATGACACTAAGGTGTAAAATTAGTGACAGTTTTAAGACTAGGAGAGGGTTAAAGCGAGCATTGCAAAATAGCCTAGTGACGCTGCGCTAAGGCTATGTGATACTGCTATTTTTTATTGTTCGGGAGCAGTCGATGAGCTTATTGCTAGCCATTCCTAATCGTAATATCGAGCGTTTAGAAGCCCAGCTTCAGGCGCAATTAGGGGTCGATAAGGTACAGGTATGGCCGAATATAGTCGATGTTGAGGGCGTAGACATGGTGCTCGGCTGGCAGGTGCCTGAAGAATTATGGTCGCAGTTGCCCAATGTGCGCGCGGTAATGTCTTTTGGTGCTGGTGTTGATGGATTGAACTTGGCGGCTATTCCTGCACACCTGCCGGTCGGTCGCATTGTCGACCCTGAGCTGGCTGCGGATATGGCGGAATATGTATTAACTCAGGTGTTACTGCACAAAACCAATATGCCCCGTTATATGAGCCAACAAATGCAGCAAGTTTGGCGGCCCAAGCGAGTACGCTCTCATAACAGAGTGGGTTTGCTGGGTTTTGGTCAACTTGGGCAAGCCATAGCTGGGCGTTTAAACGCTAATGGTTTTAAGGTGATGGCTTATTCTAATGGCGCTAAAACCGATACTAATGAGGTGCAGCATTTTCATGGTGAGCAGGGTTTGGATGCCATGTTGGCACAAAGCGATTATCTGGTGTGTATTTTGCCTTTGACCGAGCAAACAAGGGGAATAATTAATGCCGATTTGCTGGCTAAACTGCCCGAGCATGCGGTAGTGATAAATGTTGGCCGTGGTGCCCATGTGGTGGAAGAGGATTTGCAGGCGGCGCTGCAAGCACAGCTTATCGGTGGCGCTTCTCTCGATGTCTTTAATCAGGAGCCTTTGCCCGCAGAGCAGATGTTTTGGCAAACACCAAACCTGATCGTCACCCCCCATTGCAGTGCCCTAAGCAGGATAGAGACTGTGGTTGAGCAGGTGGTGGCTAATTATCAGCGCTTACAACAGGGCGAAGCTTTGCTCCATTGCATAGACAGGCAACGGCAATACTAGGTGATACCAATTCACTTAAATAGCTAATCATTCTAGCGGGCTAAATATCGTGCTAACTGTGTTGGAATTTTTCGATGTACGCCTACACGGATGTAGGCGGTAGAGCGGCGCAGGAGCCAAAGCCGAGAATAACTACATAAGAAAAATTCCGCCTTGTTATCACATCATTTATCCAGCGCTATATCTGCTCACATACTTAACAGAATTGGTATGACTACTGGTTAAGTAAACAGCTTGTTAATCTTTTGCCGCTTGCTTATAGTGTTTGCCGTTACATACTAGATGTAAACAATAATAAAAATAATCTTAGCCGCTAAAAGGCTAAGCCAAGTGGGAAGCGTTATGAAACACAATCAAGGTGGAGCTAAGTTTAGCTATATATTGATTTGGGTTGCTTTTCTCGGATTAGCAGCCTGGTTCAACCAAGCTAACGCCATGCCTTTATAAGGTCTAGGGCTAGAATACGACCATTCCAATGCATAAAAATGCCGAGCCGAAGCCGAGCTCGGCTTTTTTTTGCCTGAAACTTGAGTCTTAGCGCTTGGCGTGCAGCTCTCGGTTTTCCAGTTTTTTCTGCGCACTTTTTTTCAATAAAGCATAGGTGGAGCCAAGGCCGCCGTGGCATTTTAGGGCGCTATGGAAAGCCAAAACACAATCTAGTTGCTGCAGCCAATGGTTCACATAGCTTTTTAGCAGGCCTTTATGGGGCTGGCTTTTTTCACCAATACCGTGCCTTATCAGTAATACGCGAATATTACGCTCATGGCAGTCGGTAATGGTTTCATACATGGTCTTGCGCGCTTGAACCAGGGTTTGACCGTGCAAATCCAAGGTGGCATCCACATCATATTTACCAAGGCGCAGATTTTTATACACGCCTTCTTGCACACCGGATTTTTTAAAGGTTAGAAAATCATGGGGATCGAGCAGTTCAACATGTTCGCTTGCGAGCAGATTGTCATCGAACTGGATAGCCTGCTCCGCTGCCCGGCGTTTTTCTTGCTGTGCAAGCGTGGGTTGAGATGAGCGTTGAAAGTAACTGACGGTATCTGGCTTCGCCATGGGGGTAACATCACCCATAAACTCAGCAAATAGGTCGCTGTCGCGTGCTGGAGAAGAAGAATTCATAATCGCCTCGGCCAAATAAATTACAGCTAGGCTGATGTTAGCCTATTTTATTTGACTTGTACCACAGCATTTTTGTGCCGTGGTACTAAGTGCGTTATTTTTGCGCTGTGTTGTATGGTTTTACACTAGAGTGCGGCCAACGCGGCTGGTGTATACCTTAAATAAATAGAAGGTATTAATTAACACTAGGGTAATGTTAGTCAAACCATTAGGTGTAACTAACTGCTGAGCATGGACAAAAAATAACAAACCAATGGCGATACTTGCGGCAATACGCAGCAGGGTGCCATGACTAATAAAGAAAGCGCCAATAGCCAGTGCTCCAAGTATGATTTGAATTCCAAGGTTGACGTCCAAGTTGCTCGACTCCAAAGTGTAAATAGGACTAAAAAAGAAGCGCTATTATGCGAGCCAATATGGGTGCAAACAAACTAAAAAAAATATCATTTTCGGATAAGTTTTATTAATCTGAAATTTAATGCGCTAAGAGTGAGAATACATCCATATTGAGTTGGTTAGGCAGGGCCATCAGGCATTGGCTGGACAATAAAGGAAATCAGGTAAAATCATGGGAATTGCGAGGTTTCAGGGGTAAATGACTGCAAATCAGTGGTTAAGGAAGCATTCATTAGTGTTTTTAGCATCTGAAAAAATAGATAATAATGCATGGCTTATTTGAACTAATGCAATCGGGCATTTTCCTTGTAACCGTATAGGGAAGGTTATTAAGGTCGAGTAGATGGAATAAACATAAGTTTGCTTAATGCTTAATAAGGCAGTTAAGCGCCCCGTCATTTCTACCTTGTTAGTTTGGTTACCAAGGCGCTGGCAGATGCTTGGCCTAAGCGTCGCATCGCTCTATAATAAGGGCTGTTTTTAGTGTAGCTTGGTTATCTAAGTTAATTCTTAGAATTGCCCCATTCAGTAGGATAAGTTAGGAAGTTTCAATGGACGATATAGCAATATTAATAGTGGATGATGTTGGCACGGTACGGAGTTTTTTAAACCAGACCTTGATGCATTTAGGGATAGACGATGTCGACGAGGCGGCGAACGCGGCGCAATGTATGTCGGCCTGCGCGCAAAAGCGCTACCAGATTGTATTTTTAGATATCGAACTGCCTGATGGCGATGGTAAGGCGATGATAGCCGACATTAACGCTATTTTGCCCGAAGCCAAGGTAGTGATGGTCAGCGCGCATTCCACTATAGATAATGTTAAGGATGCCATAGACAAGGGCGCTAAAGGCTTTGTGGTGAAGCCCTTTTCACCGAAGAAGATTGCGGCCATGCTGAAAAAGTTTTATCCCAGCATAGAGTTTGCCTAAGAGGTAACTCAAGAGGTGAGGAGCAGGTAGGTATAGGGTGTGGCGCCTGCTCAATCATGTGTTTATCCGAACGTGATTGATTTACAGACATAAAAAAACCGGCCTAGGCCGGTTTTTTGCTTAGATTAAGAGCTAAATTATAGCGCTTTGATCTTAGCTGCAAGACGGCTCTTATGGCGAGCTGCCTTGTTTTTGTGGATTAGACCCTTAGTTGCGTAACGATCTAAAATAGGTGTAGCTACTGCGAAAGCCGCTTGTGCAGCTTCTTTGTCACCAGCTTGGATGGCAGCAATTACTTTTTTAGTGTATGTACGCATCATTGAACGACGGCTTGCGTTGTGCTGACGGCGTTTTTCGCTGGTTACAGCGCGTTTCTTCGAAGACTTGATGTTAGCCAAGGTTTGCTCCTAACAATCTTAAATAAAGCTTATATTTAAAGGCCGTGGACTATGCCCGTATTTTTTCAATTTGTCAATCAAATTTACTCACGTGGCACAGCCAACTGCAGGAGTAACGAATCGCCAATGTCTACCGGGAGACACATATATAAGGTGCTTATAGCGGGTTAGCGCACCCTATACCCAATAAAGTTTGGTCTGTTATTGCAGTTAATGGCCTGTGACCGCGGCGGATTATAGCAAAGCAAATGAGCGGCGACCAGCGCTGTATTCGCTCGGCTTTTATTGGCATAATGCCGCAATTAATGTCGGCCCAAGAGAGGAAGTGTGGCTAACAGCTTGTTTCGTTCCGGTATGATTGTCAGTGCCATGACAATGATTTCGCGGGTATTAGGATTAGTACGCGATGCGGTGGTGGCCAATTTATTGGGTGCCAATGCCAGTGCCGACGTATTTTTATTCGCCAATCGCATTCCCAACTTTTTACGTCGTTTATTCGCCGAAGGTGCGTTTGCGCAGGCTTTTGTGCCAGTGCTGAGCGAGATAAAAGAACAACAAGGGGATGACGCGGTACGGCTTTTTGTGGCCCGCGCCGCCGGCACCCTGGGCACCATATTAATTATTGTTACCCTGCTTGGGGTGATAGGCTCGCCCATAATTGCCGCCTTGTTTGGCGCCGGTTGGTTTGTGGACTGGTATCAAGGTGGTGCCGATGGGGAAAAATTTCTGCTGGCCTCAAGCCTGTTGAAATGGACCTTTCCCTATTTATTCTTCGTCTCCTTGGTGGCCTTCAGTGGTGCCATTTTAAACGTCTACAACCGCTTTGCAGTGGCCGCCTTTACTCCCGTATTGCTTAATATTGCCATTATTGGCTGCGCCATTTTCTTGCATCAGCAATTTGACGTTGGAGCCTATGCGCTGGCCATAGGTGTATTTGTTGGCGGCGTGGTGCAACTGGCCTTTCAAATTCCCTTTTTATATCGCGCCAAGATGTTGGTTCGGCCGCGTTGGGGCTGGCATGACGAAGGGGTGAAAAAGGTAAGAACCCTGATGATCCCGGCGCTGTTCGGGGTGTCGGTATCGCAAATCAACCTCTTTTTAGATACGGTTATTGCGTCTTTCCTGGTGACCGGCTCCATTGCCTGGCTTTATTACGCCGACCGCTTAATTGAATTCCCACTCGGGCTTTTCGGCATAGGTATTGCCACGGTAATTTTGCCAACGCTGTCGAAATTACATGCCGGCGATAAAGGTTCGGACTTCCAGGTTACGCTGGACTGGGGCGTGCGCTTTGTAATTTTCCTTGGACTGCCGGCCATGGTTGGCTTGATGCTCATCAGCCCGCTGATCATTACCGTGCTGTTTGACCATGGCGCTTTTGCCAGTGCCGGTGAAGACCATGTAAGGGCTGTGGCCCTGGGGGTTGCCGCCTACGCGGTGGGTTTGGTGAGCTTTATGCTCATTAAGGTATTGGCGCCTGGCTTTTATGCCCGTCAGGATACCCGTACTCCGGTGCGCATTGGTATTATCGCCATGGCGCTGAACATGGTGTTTAACCTGATGTTGGCGCCCTTTATCGGCTATCTGGGATTGGCTCTGGCCACGGCGCTGTCGGCTACTTGTAATGCCTTTTTGCTGTATCGTCAGCTGGCCAAGGATGAGGTCTATCATTTTTCCCGCTTTAGCCTCGCCTTTAGCAGCAAATGCCTTATTGCCAGTGCGGTTATGGGCATCTTGGTTTACCTGGTGCAAGCCCAGTTTACGTGGCAAGATTGGCCCTTATTTGAGCAGATAATACTGTTAGCTGGCCTGATAGGGGCGGCGGCAAGCACTTACTTTGGCATGCTTTTTATTTTTGGTGTGCGCCCAAGTACGATAAAAAATGTGGCAACTACTGAATCACATTAAAAAAAAGATTATAATCGAGCACTTTCGTCAGCAGTAGTGCGCAAAGACAAGGCATTTTGAGCGATGGAGCTTATACGCGGAATCCACAATATACGCGACCAGCATCACGGCTGTGTACTCACCATAGGTAACTTTGATGGGGTGCACTTGGGTCATGTTGAGGTGATCAAGGGGTTACTGGAAGACGCCAAGGCGTTAAATCTACCCAGCACAGTGATGATTTTCGAGCCGCAGCCACAGGAGTTCTTTTGTAAAGATCAGGCTCCGGCACGGCTAACCCGACTGCGCGATAAGCTGGCCTTACTTGCCAAACTTGGGGTTGAGCGGGTGATCTGTGTCAGCTTTAACCGCAAATTTGCCAATTTCGCCGCTGCTGATTTTGTACAACAAGTGTTGATCGACAAGCTGGGTGTAAAAGCCTTGACCGTGGGCGATGATTTTCGCTTTGGTCGCGGCAGGGAAGGCGACTTTTCTTTGCTGCAAGCGCTGGGCAAGGGCGCTGGTATGGCGGTAAAAAGCACGGAAAGCTTTAAAAAAGCCAATGCCAGAGTGAGTAGCACTGCCATTCGTACCGCTTTGAAAGCGGGAGACTTGCAACTGGCGAAAACCATGCTGGGTCATGACTATGCCATCAGTGGCCGGGTGATCCATGGTTGGAAAAAAGGCCGCGAGCTGGGTTTCCCGACTGCTAATGTGGCCCTTAAACGCCAAGTATGCCCTCTTAATGGCGTTTTTGCGGTGCAGGCGGTGATAGCCGGACGCACCTACAATGGGGTAGCAAATGTAGGTAATAAACCTACATTTAATGGTACCCGGGCCTTGTTGGAAGTACACTTGTTCGACTTTGCCCAGTCGATTTATGGACAATTTATAGAAGTGAAGCTTAAGCATAAGCTTCGCGACGAACAAAAATTTAATGGCCTCGATGAATTGGTGCAGCAAATTAAGCACGATGCCATCGCGGCAAAGCAATTTTTTACTTTAGCGACCACCGCCCAGAGCGGCAGTCTGTAGCCGATACGGAAAGTAGGATTAATGAGCGACTATAAACATACCTTAAACTTACCGGAAACCGAGTTTCCAATGCGTGGCAACCTGGCCCAACGCGAACCGCAAATGTTAAAGCAATGGTACGAGCAAGACTTGTACGGACAAATTCGCGCCGCAAAAAAAGGTAAGAAGTCTTTCATCTTGCATGATGGACCTCCTTATGCCAATGGCAATATTCACCTAGGTCACTCAGTAAACAAAATCCTAAAAGACGTGATTATCAAATCGAAAACCCTGTCGGATTTCGATGCCCCGTATGTGCCGGGCTGGGACTGTCACGGTCTGCCAATTGAATTAATGGTAGAGAAAAAAGTAGGCAAGCCGGGTCACAAGGTAACAGCCGCAGAATTTAGACAAAAATGTCGTGACTACGCCGCCAAGCAGGTGGAAGGTCAAAAAGCCGACTTTAAACGCCTGGGCGTATTTGGTGAGTGGGACAACCCGTATCTGACCATGAACTTCGATTTTGAAGCCAATGCCATCCGTACTTTAGGTCGTATTATCGACAAGGGTCACCTGCATAAGGGTGCTAAGCCGGTTCACTGGTGTACGGATTGTGGTTCGGCTTTGGCCGAAGCTGAGGTTGAATACCAGGACAAACAGTCGCCAGCCATTGATGTGAAGTTTGTGTTCGCCGACGAGCAGGCCGTTGAAGCGGCATTTGCGTTGAGCGCAGAGCACAAGGGCACAGGCAGCATAGCCACCGCGATTTGGACCACAACGCCTTGGACCTTGCCAGCAAACCGTGCTGTAGCGGTACACGCTAATCTTGAATATGCCTTAGTTCAGGTAGAAGACGAAGGTCAACAACAGCGTTTAGTGCTTGGCTCTGAACTGGTTAAAGATTGTATGGACCGCTTTGGCTTTAAGCATTTCCACACGCTTGGTTATGCCAAAGGTTCTGCCCTTGAAAACCTGCAAGCTGCGCACCCATTCTTAGAATTCAATGTGCCGGTGATTCTGGGCGACCACGTTACTACGGACTCGGGTACAGGTATAGTTCATACCGCGCCGGGCCATGGTCAAGAAGACTATGCGGCAGGTCTTGCCTATGGTCTAGAAGTGGCCAACCCGGTTGGCGCTAACGGTGTGTATCTTGCGGATACGCCTATTTTCGCCGGTCAGCACGTATTTAAAGCCAACCCGAATGTGATTGAGCTGCTGCAAGAAAAAGGTGCCTTGTTGCATCACCATGCGCTGCAGCACAGCTACCCACATTGTTGGCGCCATAAAACGCCTATTATCTTCCGTGCTACGCCACAGTGGTTTATCGCCATGGATAAAGCGGGCTTGCGTCAGGATTCACTGGCTGAAATCAAGAAGACACAGTGGTTGCCAAGCTGGGGTGAAAGCCGCATCGAAAACATGGTTGAAGGTCGCCCGGACTGGTGTATCTCGCGTCAGCGTACCTGGGGTGTGCCCATTGCCCTGTTTGTTGATAAAGACACGGGTGATTTACACCCGAATACCAGCGAACTAATCGAAAAAGCGGCGCAACTGGTAGAGAAAGGCGGCATTCAGGCATGGTATGACCTGGAGCCACAAACCCTATTAGGTGCGGATGCCGAGCGTTACGTAAAAGTACAAGATACTCTGGACGTTTGGTTTGACTCGGGTGTAACACACGCCTGTGTACTCGATGCTCGCGAAGAGCTGAGCTCTCCGGCCGATCTATACTTGGAAGGCTCGGATCAGCACCGTGGTTGGTTTATGTCATCGCTAATGACCAGTGTTGCCATTCATGGCCGCGCGCCGTACCGTCAGGTTATGACTCATGGTTTCACTGTGGATGAAAACGGCCGTAAGATGTCTAAGTCTTTAGGTAACGTAATTTCACCGCAAGATGTGATGAATAAGATGGGCGCCGACATTCTGCGTCTATGGGTGGCGTCGACCGACTTTACCGCAGAGATGACGGTATCGGATGAAATTTTCAAACGCGCCGCGGATCGTTACCGTCGTATCCGTAACACCAGCCGTTACCTACTGGCTAACCTAAATGGCTTTAACCCAAGCACTGACTTGGTTGATGTGGCCGACATGGTTGAGCTTGACCGTTGGATAGTTTCTCGTGCGGCGCAGTTGCAAGAAGAAATTGTCAGCGCCTATGACGAGTATCAGCTGCTTGTGGTTACACAGAAGCTAATGAACTTCTGTACCGGCGAGCTGGGCTCTTTCTACCTGGACGTGATTAAAGACCGTCAGTACACGGCTAAGGCTGACTCACACGCTCGTCGTTCATGTCAGAGCGCTCTGTACCATATTGCTGAGGCGATGACACGTTGGATGGCGCCAATTCTGAGCTTTACCGCTCAAGAAATCTGGCAGGTGCTGCCGGGTGAGCGCAGCGAGTTTGTATTTACAGATACCTGGTATGAAGGTTTAACCTCGGTTGAAGGTAAGTTCTCTGATGAACAATGGCAAACCGTGTTGAACGTCCGTGATGCGGTAAACCGCGTGTTGGAAAGCGCACGTAAGGAAGACGTTATCGGTGCTACCTTGCAAGCAGAGGTGACTCTGTACGCCAATGACGAGCTTAAAGCGACACTGGATGCCTTGTCTGACGAGCTACGTTTTGTGCTGCTGACCTCAAAAGTATCTGTGCTTGCCCATGGCGATAAGCCAGCCGAGGTTGAAGAGTCTGAATTGACTGGTTTGGCCGTATTCGTGGCTGCTACTAATGCACAAAAATGTGAGCGTTGTTGGCACTATTGTGATGACGTAGGCAGTGTTGAAGCGCACGCGGAGCTATGTGGTCGCTGTGTTACCAACGTTGATGGCGATGGCGAAACACGTCAATTTGCATAATCTCAGCTGTAGGAGTGACTGTGTCAGCTAAGCGTAGTGGATTAATTTGGTTGGTACTTACTGCGGTGCTTTTGGTGGTCGATTGGGCCACCAAAACCCTGGTAGTGAATACCATGACCTTAGGGCAGAGCATAGATATTTTGCCCGTTTTCAATATTACCTATGTACATAACCCAGGTGCTGCATTTAGCTTTTTAAGCGATGCCGGTGGCTGGCAACGTTGGTTTCTAAGCGCCATTGCGGTGGCTATTTCGTTGTTACTCATCTGGTGGCTTAAACGCTCACCCGCATCGAATAAATTACTTGGTTGTGCCTATGCCCTAGTGTTGGCAGGCGCCCTGGGTAATCTTTATGATCGCGTAGTATATGGCTATGTGATTGATTTTATTCATGTGTATTATCAGAACTGGCATTATCCCAAGTTTAATATTGCCGATTGCGCCATCTGTATTGGTGCCGCGCTATTGTTAATTGATGCCTTTAAATCAAGCAGTAAAAAGGAGTCGGTCAATGAGTGAAGCCATTATTGGTGCTAATTCTGAAGTAGTGTTTCATTTTTCGATCAAGTTGTCGGATGGCTCTGCTGCCGATTCTACTAAGGTTCACAACAAGCCTGCTAAACTGGTAATGGGTGATGGCAGCCTGACGGAAAACTTTGAGAAGTGTTTGCTGGGCCTGCGCGCCGGTGAGGAAAAAAGCTTTGAGCTTGAGCCTGAGGATGCCTTTGGCCAACCTAATCCGGATAATATTTATCATGTGGATCGCAGCAAGTTCAGCGCTGAGGCGCCAGCTCAGGTGGGCGCAATTATTGCCTTTACTCAGCCTGATGGCACCGAGCTGCCGGGGGTAGTGCGTGAAGTGCAGGGCGAGTCGGTGACCATTGATTTCAACCATCCTTTAGCCGGTCAAAAGCTGACGTTTGAGGTGGAGATCTTAGAGGTAATTAACTGATGAAAATCATGTTAGCTAATCCGCGCGGATTTTGTGCCGGAGTCGATAGGGCGATCAGCATAGTCGAACGTGCCTTGGATATTTTCGAGGCACCCATCTATGTGCGTCATGAAGTGGTACACAATAAATACGTGGTCAATGGCCTAAAAGACCGAGGTGCCGTATTCGTTGAAGAGCTGGATCAGGTACCCGATGACAGTATCGTGATTTTCAGTGCTCATGGAGTATCGCAAGCGGTGCGCCAGGAAGCCAAACGTCGTGAGCTGAAAGTATTCGATGCCACCTGTCCTTTGGTTACTAAGGTACATATGGAAGTAACTCGGGCTTCACGCCGTGGCACCGAATGTATTTTGATTGGTCACCATGGGCATCCAGAAGTAGAAGGCACCATGGGTCAATACGACAACCCAGAGGGTGGCATCTACCTGGTGGAAACCCCAGAGGACGTGGTCAAGCTTGAGGTTAAAGACCCCAGCAAGCTGTTTTACTGCAGCCAAACCACCTTGTCGGTGGATGATACCGCCGATGTGATAGACGCATTGCGTGAGCGCTTCTCGGATATCGATGGCCCGCGTAAGGACGATATCTGCTACGCCACACAAAACCGTCAGGATGCGGTACGTGATTTGGCAGATAAGGTTGATGTGCTTTTAGTTGTCGGTGCTAAGAATAGCTCCAACTCTAACCGCTTGCGTGAGCTGGCCAGCAAAATGGGCACCACAGCTTATTTGATTGATGATGCCAGCTCTATTGATGCCAACTGGTTACAAAATGTTGATAGCGTGGGCGTAACAGCTGGCGCCTCGGCGCCAGAAGTGTTGGTAAAAGAAGTGGTCAATCACCTTAAATCACTCGGTGGTGAGCAAGTGGTAGAAAACCCGGGGCGTGAAGAAGATATCGTCTTTGCGGTTCCAGCAGAGCTGAGATAATAAAAAGCGAGACGAGTATGGCGAGTACGGCAAGGAGTGAACGAGATAGCTACAGCTTGCTTAACACGCTTTGTCAAACTCGCGGTGTACTCAGTGCCTTGGTGGTCGGGGAAGCCCTTGCCCTGATCATCAGCTTCAATGCTGACTCTGCAGAAGACTTTTGGCTACTGCTGGGGCAGAGCAGTTTGCTGATCCAGTTTATTGTCTCATTGAGTTTCGCTCTACTTTACATTGTAAATAAAACCAAACCCAAATTAGCTGATAGCCTGCAAGCTTTGGCGGTGATCAGTACCCTTGTACTGGTTACCTTGCTGACCACCTTATATATTAATTTCCTTACTTTGCTTACTGAGCAAAGCGGCCTGTGGTTTATTCTCAAAAGCTGTGCTATCAGCCTGCTGGTTGCTGTGCTCTTTGTGCAGTTTATGGCCATTTATAATGAGCATGCCAAGGCACATTCTGCTTACGCCAGTGCCCAACTGGATGCCTTGCAGGCGCGCATTCGCCCACACTTTCTTTTTAATACGCTTAATACCCTGGCGGAATTAGCGCACCATGATGCCGATGCCGCAGAAGAGTCGGCACTGGCGCTGGCGTCTTTGTCTCGGGCGGCGATGAATGCCGGTAAGCAAAGCACTCTCGCCGATGAGGTGACACTGGCGCAAAGATACCTTGCCTTGGAGCAGTGGCGCTTTGGCTCGCGTTTGAGTGTGAGTTGGCGTATTCCCGAGTTGCCGATGACAATAGTTATGCCTTGCCTTACCCTACAGCCTCTTTTGGAAAATGCAGTGCTACATGGTGTGGAAACCAGCGCCGAAGGCGCTAGTATTGAGGTTGAAGTGCATCTTAGTAAGCAAAGTGCGACCGTGATAGTGAGCAACAGCATCGCCGTAGGGAGCCAAAATAAACGCAGCCATAATGGCATTGCCATAGAAAATATTCGTAAACGCCTTGCCATTCTTTATCAGGGTAAGGCCAGTTTAACGCAGCATAAGTTTGCGCATAGTTATCGGGTTAAACTTGTGGTCCCAAGGTTGGAGTCTTACAGTGAAAGTTTTAGTCGTTGATGATGAACCCCTAGCGCAGGCTCGGGTGCTGCGGTTGTTGAAGCCGTATACACATATTGAAATTGCCGGTTGTGCAAGCAATGGCTTAGAGGCCATAGATCTTGCCAATAGCACGCAACCGGATGTGATCTTTATTGATGTGGAAATGCCAGGCTTGGATGGTTTATCGGCTGCTAAAGAGCTCAGTGAGCAAGCACTACCACCGGCAATCGTGTTTATTACCGCTCACCCACAGCATGCTCTTGATGCGTTTAAAGTGATGCCTGCTGCGTATTTATTAAAACCACTGGAAGCGAGTGAGCTTGATAAGGTTATAGTTAAACTAGGCCAGCCTAATCGTGCCCAAATAAAACATAAGCAGCAACAGCAACAACTGAGCTATAAGGTCGGCAAGCAACTTAAAACACTCAATCTTGATGATATTTTATACGTTGCCCGAGATGGTAAGTATACTCAAGCCGTATGTGCCAGCCAGCAAGTATTGTTAGACAAGAGCTTGAAGGAGCTAGAGCAGCAATTTCCAGATACCTTTTTGCGGATCCATCGTAACACCATCATTAACAATAGAAAGATCAGCTCACTTCGGCACAATGAGCGGCAATATGAAGTCTTACTTGAGGGCTATGAGCAGGCATTAGCGGTAAGTCGTCGCGAAGTTGCAAAAGTCCGAGAGTTAATATTTGGTGAATAATTTTCGTTAGTTGTTTTAATTTGAGTTTTCCTGCTTAATTTATATCCATAAAAATTCCGTATATACCCATTTTCTACCCATTTGTACCCATCTTTGTTTATTTTGTACCCAAAATAGTTATATTTGATTTTAAACTTGTTAAGGCGTGTTGATCTTTCGTGACTAGTTTTTGAACGGCATGGTAAAGGGTTATAATTTGCTTCGCCAAAAGTAAAAAAACAACTCAATACCATGCCGAGACTAATGCTAACTGATAAGCGGTGGCAAAAGCTACTTCAACTAATGAAGAGTACAGGCCGCATTTACAATAAACCAGAACACAGAATGACGTTTGAAGGGATACTCTTCCGGCTGAGAACAGGAATTCCGTGGCGTGATTTACCCACAGAATTTGGCAGTTGGAGCGCCGTTTATCGCCGCTTCAATTTGTGGTCGAAGAAAGGTTTATTGAATATGTGGTAGATTAAAAGAATAAATAACTAAATTTCTATTGATAAGTTTAGGCTCTATTTTAGGGATAATAAAAGCATCATTTTTAGTTAGCGGGGCAATCTTGCTCCTTGTTGATAACCTTCATCCTGTTGTTTGACTCTTCACCTCGCAGAGGCTCATTGCCAAATTTTTGTAATTGCACTGTTCGTGTGCGCAGTCGCTAGCGATTGCAACCATGATTAATACTTGTTGATTGCACGTATCTCATTAATTCATATATAAAAATAGAGGTAGCCTAAGGCGTGTTGATCTTTCGTGACTAGTTTTTGAGCGGCATGGTAAAGAGTTATAATTTGCTTCGCCAAAAGTAAAAAAACAACTCAATACCATGCCGAGACTAATGCTAACTGATAAGCGGTGGCAAAAGCTACTTCAACTAATGAAGAGCACAGGCCGCATTTACAATAAACCAGAACACAGAATGACGTTTGAAGGGATACTCTTCCGGCTGAGAACAGGAATTCCGTGGCGTGATTTACCCACAGAATTTGGCAGTTGGAGCGCCGTTTATCGCCGCTTCAATTTGTGGTCGAAAAAAGGTTTATTGAATATGTTATTCAATGAGTTAGCCAAACTATCTGATTACGACTGGGTCTTTGCAGATGGCTCGATTGTCAAAGCTCATCAGCATAGCACCGGAGCGGCTACTGCGGATAATGAGTGCATTGGAAAGAGCCGAGGTGGTAACTCCACAAAAATCCATTTAGCCGTGGATAGTGGTGGGCTACCCATTTATTTTGAACTATCAGAAGGCCAGAGACATGACA
>NZ_JBCGCU010000016.1:0-73311 GCF_038739665.1 Pseudoalteromonas qingdaonensis
TAGCGAGCAACACAGAGCAGGATGCGTTTAGATGAACCCGTAGGGCAGCGCTTGTAGCGCATTTCTACTGTGTTGTTACATGTTTATGTAGAATAACTACACCACACATGTGCCGCCTTGTATAAATGCGCTACAAACTGCTGCAGAAACAAACAACAAAGGTCAACAGACCCTTATAAGTGTAAAGGAAAATAACATGAAAAAATCACTACTTTTAGCCATTGCCGCAGGCCTAACGTTAACTGCTTGTTCTAAAGTAACGCTAGAGAACTATGAACAAATCAAGGTGGGCATGGACCGCGCAGAAGTAGAAGCGCTATTGGGCAGCCCATCAGCCTGTGAAGACAAGGCCTTACACACTAACTGTATCTGGGGCTCAGAAAGCAAAAATATTCAGATCACTTTGGTATCAGATAAAGTAACTCTTTATACTGAAAAAGGACTGTAATACAAGCCCGGTGGCGCTGCCAGCCTCCATGGTGCAGTATTAACTCTGCTGCACTTCGCCTATAGGCTCTAAAGCCACCACGGCAGAGCGATTTACCGTGATCTTATAACGCTGGGCATATTTTTCGCCAGCGCTAGTATGAGTGACCAATACCAGGTTAATTTGGTAACGCCGCTCTACCGTATGCTTGCGGATCCCCTTGCCAGTATATTCATACAGTTTCCCTTCCCCTTTACGTAAATACCGCACCATGGGTGCTAAGCTAATACTGCTTGTCTGATTTAAGGCATCATAGCCAGGCAAGAACTCTTTTACCAAAATTTCATTTTCAAGCTGCATATATAGCCACTTGGCCGCCTGTTTATTTTGCTGGCGACGCTTAGAGAAAATAGCGGCAATGTCTTTTGGTATGCGTTTAGGCCTTATATATTCTAGCCAGACTTTTTGTTTACCTATACGCGTACGTGTGGTGCTATTGTAAAATATATTCAGCCATTTTGCGCGGCCGCGAATAATTCGACGCCATAGAAAATAGGTAACGTCTTCCTTAAATATTTCCCGCAAACCATAAATAGCGCCCAATAAAGCCACCAGGCCTACCGTAACCTGGGTAAAGTTGGTACGGGCGTTAAGCACCAAGACCATAACAAAGGCCATGATCACCGCGGTCACCAAGCCCTTTACCATTCTTTTTAACATGGTATTTAGGTTTTTTGTTTCTCTTTTTAATACCACTCCATGCTCAATTAAGCGCTGTAATAACAACATCTTGTTGGCAAGGCGGTTGGGGTCTTCCAGGGTCGAGGAGGAATTATAACGGGCAGTTTCGCGATGCTCTTTTTCATCCTGACAATATTGCAATAACTGCGAACGCTCCAGGCTAAAATCTGTGGTTTTCGGCGCCTTGTCGAGCAATTTTAAAATACCCTGCTCGACATACCAACTAAGAAAGTTATCGGCATTGTGATAAAAGGACAATAGCTTTTTATCTCGTGGTTTATAGCGACGTAAGCGTTTTAAAAGCCGTTGAGCTTCGCTCATTAATGCCAGAGCGCGTATATAAAACTCATCAGCCTCGTTAATATTCAGCGCTTCGGCAATATCGGCATCTATCGCCAGGCGTACCTGATAGCAGTATAAATTCAGGTTTTGCCGGTATTGTTGATCATCACCGCGAACCTTACTCACATAGCGACTACGAACCAAAGGCAAATGTATGCCGCTGGCGTTATAAGCCAGATGACTTTTTATATGGTTATAGTAAAAGCTCTCTTCACTCAGGGTGTTGGGGTTAATGCCCATTTCGTTGGGGATACAAAAAAACAATTCGATACGGGTGTGAGATTTAGGGTGCAATGCTTGTCCCAACGCCAAACGCAAGCCTTCATCAAGTTTGAGCGTAGCAATTTCGTGCAATTATTCAGCTCCCCTATTTTGTTGATAATACCTATTTTTGATAATAAAAGTATAACCTATTTTTCAGGGATAAAAAAAATGCCCATCAGCACGCTGACAGGCATTTTAATGCTAAGGCTTAGAGCCAATTAGAACTTAACGTTCACACTCGCGAAGAAGCGACGACCTAGTACGTCATACGTGTACGGGTCAGTGTTAGAATCGTTATTACCTGTGTAGTAAGGCGCTTGCTTATCAAACAGGTTGTTTACACCACCAGATAGCGACACAGTGTCGTTGAAGATGTATGAACCGCTGATATCGTGGTAAACCACAGTGCCAACGCTTGGTACTAGACATTCAGCGTCTTCTTTTAGACAAGAGAAGTCATCAAGACCGTCGATCATACGTGCTTGATACTGAGCATCCCAGTTGTCACCGGCAACATTTAGCGTGAAGTTAGTCTTGTACTCAGCATAGCTACCCATGTTTGAAGTAACTAAACCAACGTAATCAACACTGCCAGCACCTTCAGACTCAACGATGTACTCGTCCATGATGGTGATATCTAGGCCTGTACGCCAAGCTAGACCAAGACCGTCAAACGCATACTTGAAGTTTACGTCATAACCCTTGGTTTGCTCAGTACCAATGTTTTTCAACTGGTTGTTGAAGCTGATACGGCCCGTGCTTTGGTTAAAATCAACGCCTGCAAACTGACATAGGGCAAGATCGTTATTGATATTGGCACCAGTGGCCTTATCCAAGCAGGTTTCTACTATGTACTGCACGTTTTCACTGGCAATGGCATTTTCGATTTCGATATCGAAGTAATCAACCGTCATTGAGAAACCGTCTAACCATGAAGGCGCGTATACGAAACCAGCGGTTAGCGTATCTGCTTCTTCCGGAGTCAGGTCGGCATTACCACCTACGGTAACTTCCGCTTGCTTCTGTGCACCTGGGAAGTCAACCTGATTAAAGGATGGACCTTGACCTGCGTATAGCTCGTTTACAGTCGGAGCACGGAACGCCGTTGAACGTACCGCACGAACCATAAACTCGTCGTTTACACGATAAGTTAGACCTAGCTTCCAGGTCTCATCAGAGCCGAAAGTGCTATAATCGAACGCCCGTACGGCTGCACTTAGGTCGATGCTGTCAGCAAATGCTGCATCGGCAACTAGCGGCACAGCGAATTCAACATAGGCTTCGTTTACGTCGAAACGACCGCCCGTTGGGTCAACGCGAGGATCATTGGCAAGACCTTGTGAAGTTAGTGAGTCTGGGATATACCAGGCTTTTTCTTCACGACGCTCGATGCCCGCAGCAAAACCTACATAACCGGCTGGAAGCTCAAAAAGCTCACCATTTAGGCCCGCTGACATGATCAATAACTGGCTACCGCCCGAGTTGTTTTCGGTGTAGATGTCATCAGTTAGGTTACCAACTTTCCAATGCTCTTGGTTTAGTGGATTGAAGGTACCTGCAGCGATTTTGTCTTGAATTGAACCCATGTTCAGCAGGTTAGTGGCGCGGTCAACCGAGTCGTTACGACCGAATACTACCGATGTATCCCAGCCCCAGCCGTTGTCGAACTCACCGTTTAGGCCAATTACGGCACGTACGGTATCTACTACTTGCTCGTAGCCACGAGGACCAACGTCAGTCATACGACGGCCGTAAGAGATGGCTTCACCGTCAGCAACACCATGCGCCAATAGTGAATCACCCATGTTTTCGGCGTCATAGTTGAAGTCGAACCATACTGGCTGAGGTGCCATTTGCTGATCTGACCAACGCTTAGAGTAGGTGAATTCAGTCGTTAGAAGAGTTGTGTCTGTAAGCTCAAAGTTACCAATACCAGTCAGGTTAAGACGACGCATTGGCGTATATAAATAGCTCGATGGTGCGAAGTTATAGGCATCCTTCTCAGCTGTATAATCGTGCCAGCTGCCATCTTCATTACCTTGTAGATCTGCTGTGTCGCCCCATACACGGCCAAACGGCGAGTAAGGAGAACCGCCACAATAGAAGCTGCCGTTGTCGTAATCTTCTTCGATTGGACAATCAGAGAAATCACGGTCAGCCTGAGAAGCATCGCCACGGTCTGTGTACTGAAGACCGATAACCACGTTACCACGGTCGAAGCTGGTACCCATGGTAATGTCGAATGAAGTCTCATCGGCATCGCCTTCACCTGTGATGGCGCCGCTTAGGTTCATGTCCAGACCTTCGAAATCATCTTTAAGGATGATGTTCACAACACCGGCTACCGCGTCGGTACCGTAAACGGCAGAAGCACCGTCTTTTAGTACTTCAACCGATTTGATCATAGAAACTGGGATGGTGTTAAGGTCAACCGTAGACGCAGCCCCTGTACCTGAGTTGATCATACGACGACCGTTTACAAGTACTAGCGTACGCTGAGCACCTAGACCACGTAAGTCAACACGGGCGTTACCACCTGAACCGTTGTTTACGGCTGGGTTGGTCATAGCACCGCTGGCTGCGGTCATTTTTTGTAAAACGCTGTCGATGCTGGTTGCACCCATGGCTTTAATATCGTTGGCACCGATAAGGGTAACCGGAGATGCGGTTTCCATATCAGTACGCTTGATGCGTGAGCCTGTTACTTGAATCTTTTCAATTGCTTCGGCTGAAGAATCCGCGGCAATTGCTTGAACACTTGAGAACATAGGCAATGCTGCTAAAACAGCTAGCCCTAGTTGTGTCTTTTTCATAATAAACCCTACTTGTTGAATTTTCACCCGTTTAGGGTGGTTATGCAGTTCATATTTTTATGAATTTACTGCATAACGCCGAGCAACTTAGGTTTAATTAACTGAATGAAAACTGAATGAAAGTTCAGGTATCAAACAGCGCAAAATACCCCGAGTTTTCCCATAAAAGCATGTAACCACTTGTTATAAATGTTTACGCCTATAAGCCTTTAAAAATGCGAACTAAGCGCCTTTGTAAATGACAATGTTTGATACCTGAAACTATATGCGATGATTTTGTAACTCAATGTAATCGAGGGTGATGGGCTTTGCTTAATCGAAAATTTACAACTTATACACAGGCCGTTATTCATGCATTTAAAATATACGGGTTAAATTAATAGCTTAGCTGCACTCGTTTTGGACTTGCTTAAAAAGCAACAATGAAAGGCGATTATAATCCACCCAATTATCGGTGAATTTATATGCAAACAGGTAGTTCGAATGGGTTTGGCTAAACAGCCGTGAGAATGAAGTGTAAGCCGCAAAGTGGGCTACGGCGATATGCTGCCCTGGAGGGGCTGTACCGGAGGCTAGGCCGTGATTACGGATAGGTAACGTTAATGGGATAGGCCAGAGTTTGCACTTGCCCCCGGTGGCTGACCCGAACGTCCAGCTGCCAAAGCATGTTAGGTTCGGAGCAGGCACCGACCATGATGTCCGCCTGCCATAAGCGCGCGTCAATTTGCTTAAAAAGCACCGGGATAGTGCCCATATACATGGTGATCCCCTGCATCTTTGCGCTCTCTATCAGGGCGTCGGCTGGCATCTGCAAAGACACAGAAAACGGTGACTCGGGATGGACACGCTCAGCACTGAGAGCAAAGTGAAATGGCTCGATATCCAAGGGGTGATAATCGCAACAATGGGTAAGCTGCGTATCTTTGGCTATACTTTCTTTGGCAATGCTTTCTTTGTTTATACTAAGATTGCTATCGTTACACGCAGTTAGTGACGGTAGCGCCGCGAATAGGGACAGCAAAATAAGACAGTGACGGGGGTAGTTCGACAGCAGCATGGTTATTTATTGAACATTGATTTGCCATCAATATTAACCAATGGGATCCCCACTGACTAGGCATGAGTTAAAAATTCCCCAACATCCCGTGATAATTTGATTGAAGTCATTATTTTAGCCATTTGCGCTATCTTTTTGAGGTCAAAAATTTTATTATTTCGAACGCAAATAATAAGAGTGTTGTGAGTCTGCTTTCTGAAACGCTTCGTAAAATGAGAGTTTTAGGTAGCCGGCTTTGACACCATCAGTAGGCCCTATTCGCAAGAGTAGGTATTTCATTTCTAATCGCATAATAATGCAGCGGAAACCTGACAATGAGCCAAACAGTAGCATCACAAACTGAGTACAACTATAAAGTTGTTCGCCAATTCGCTATTACGACAGTGATTTGGGGCATCGTTGGCATGAGTATTGGTGTATTAATTGCTGCCCAGCTTGCCTGGCCAGCATTGAACTTCGATACCCCATGGCTAACATACTCTCGACTGCGTCCGTTACACACGAACGCCGTTATCTTCGCATTCGGCACCAGTGCTTTGTTCGCAACGTCTTACTACGTTGTGCAGCGTACCTGCCAAACGCGCCTTTTCTCCGATAAACTTGCAGCTTTCACCTTCTGGGGCTGGCAACTGGTTATCGTATTAGCCGTCATTACCCTGCCTTTGGGTATTACCAGCTCGAAAGAATATGCCGAGCTTGAGTGGCCAATCGATATCCTAATCGCCGTCGTTTGGGTTTCTTACGCTGTTGTCTTCTTTGGTACCTTGGTTAAGCGTAAAGTATCGCATATCTATGTTGCCAACTGGTTCTATGCCGGCTTCATTCTTACGGTTGCGGTATTGCACATTGTTAACAGCATGGCAATGCCGGTGTCACTGACTAAGTCATACTCCATCTATGCCGGTGCCGTTGATGCCATGGTACAGTGGTGGTATGGCCACAATGCGGTAGGTTTCCTACTGACTGCTGGTTTCCTTGGTATGATGTACTACTTCGTACCTAAGCAAGCGGGTCGCCCTGTTTATTCTTACCGTCTATCGGTTGTTCACTTCTGGGCACTTATCTCTTTATACATCTGGGCTGGTCCTCACCACCTACACTACACTGCTCTACCTGACTGGACTCAGTCACTAGGTATGGTGATGTCAGTAATTCTTTTCGTACCTTCTTGGGGTGGTATGATCAACGGTATCATGACCCTGTCTGGCGCGTGGCACAAACTACGTACCGACCCGGTACTGCGTTTCCTAGTTGTATCTCTTTCTTTCTACGGTATGTCGACGTTCGAAGGCCCAATGATGGCTATCAAGTCAGTTAACGCGCTTTCACACTACACTGACTGGACCGTAGGTCACGTACACTCAGGTGCCCTAGGTTGGGTTGCTATGATCTCAATCGGTGCGACTTACCACCTGATCCCAGCACTATTCGGCCACAGCCGTATGTACAGCGTGAAACTGGTTAACACCCACTTCTGGCTACACACAGTTGGTGTTGTACTCTACATAGTTGCTATGTGGATCTCTGGCGTAATGCAAGGTCTAATGTGGCGTGCAGTAAACGAAGACGGTACGCTTATGTACAGCTTCGTACAATCGCTAGAAGCTTCATATCCATTCTATATCATGCGTTTCCTAGGCGGTGTATTCATCGTAGTAGGTATGCTGGTAATGGCCTACAACAGCTATCGCACTATTGCAGCTAAGAAAGGCTCAATTGCAGACGATGCGCAAGCACAAATAGCTTAAGGGATAGGATGATGAGCAATAAAAACTCTAGCAACAAACATGAAATTGTTGAAAAGAACGTTGGCCTGATGGCCATCCTCACGGTATTTGCTATCAGCTTTGGTGCCCTTGTGGAAATCACTCCCTTGATGTTCCAGCAAGACACCACTGAGCCGGTAGACGGTCTACGCCCACTAACGGCGCTAGAACTTGAAGGCCGCGACATCTATGTACGTGAAGGTTGTTATAACTGTCACTCTCAGATGATCCGTCCTTTCCGTGACGAAGTTGAACGCTACGGCCACTACTCGGTAGCCGGTGAAAGCGTTTGGGATCATCCATTCCAGTGGGGTTCTAAGCGTACCGGTCCTGATTTGGCTCGTGTTGGCGGACGTTACTCTGACGATTGGCAATATGCGCACCTAATGGACCCACGCGCCGTGGTTCCTGAGTCGAATATGCCAGCTTTTCCTTGGTTAGATGAAAATCGAGTAGATACAGAGTACACCCTGAAGAAACTACAAATCTTCCGTGATAGCTTTGGTATTGATAAAAATACCGACCGTTATAACGGTTTAGGCTACGGCACAGATGAAGAGTTACAAGCTCAGGTTGACGAGATTAATGCTATGAACAACAACCAAGGTGCGACTGAGATGCAAGCGCTTATCGCTTACTTACAGCAACTTGGTACACACTTGAAGTAATTATTATGGATTACGGCACGTTCAGAGGCATTTTAACTCTGGTAATAATGGTACTTTTTATCGTGATTGTGTTGTGGGCCTTCAGCAAGCGCAGCAAAAAGCGCTTCGATGATGCCGCCAACGCCGTGTTTGAAGACGAAAAGAAACACCAAAGCACAATCACCAATGAGGAAAAGGAGTCTGAGAAATGACTAGCTTTTGGAGTATTTGGGTCATCGTTCTAACCTTGGCCTGTCTAGTTCTTCTCTTCGGCCTACTGGTTTGGAACTTAAAGAACTTCGTAGGTGTTGAAGAAGGCGAAAGCTGTGGCCATGAATTTGATGGCATTGAAGAAATTAACAACCCGCTACCTAAGTGGTGGACCTACATGTTCTTCGCGACCTTCGCGTGGTCCGTGTACTACCTTGCCGCCTACCCAGGCCTAGGTAACTTTGAAGGCTTCTTAAAGTGGAAGAGCTCTAACCAGGGCGTAACTTCACTTGAAGAGTCAAAAGAAGCGGTTGATAAAATGCACGCTGATGGCTACCGCATCCAGTTGGATGGTGAGTACCGTGCGGCAGACGAAAAATTCGGACCTATGTTCAAATCTTTCGCCCAGCGTGACGTATTGGATCTAGCATCAGATGAGCAAGCAATAGAAATCGGCCAGCGCCTTTATCTACAAAACTGTGCTCAGTGTCACGGCTCTGACGCTCGTGGTGGTGACGGCTTCCCTAACCTAACCGACAAAGATTGGTTATACGGTGGTACGCCAGACAAGATCAAAGAAACAATACTACAAGGTCGTATTGCGGCTATGCCTAGCTGGGAAGCTGCCCTTGGTGGCGAGCAAGGCGTAAAAGAAATGACTGCCTTTGTATTAAGCCTTTCTGGTCGTACGGTTAACCAACGTGATGCGGACGCAGGTAAAGCTAAGTTTGCCATGTGTGCGGCTTGTCACGGTGCAGATGGTAAAGGCTCGGTTGCTCACAACCTACCTTTCGGTGCGCCTAACCTAACCGACAACACCTGGTTATACGGCAGCGGTTCAGCGCGTTCGGTAGAAGAATCTATCGCTAACGGTCGTGCCGGTGTGATGCCAGCGTGGAAAGACATCTTAGGCGAAGACAAGGTTCACCTGTTAACCGCCTACGTATACAGCCTGTCGCAAGACAAGTAAGCATACGAATTTAATCGAAATCAAAAAAGCCTCCTATTTGGAGGCTTTTTTTTAGGTTTTTATCCGCCAATGCCGTAAAATAGCCGCAACTTAATGGCAACTAACTTGGTATTATGAACACAACTCCCTGGTATAAGCAGTTTTGGCCTTGGTTTTTACTTTTCTTCCCTCTTACAACCATTATTGCCTGTGTTGGCCTTATCACCATGGCGGTGGGCAATGGCCCGGATATGGTGGTCGATGACTATTATAAAAAAGGCAAAGCCATCAACCTGGAGTTAACCAAGTTCGACAAGGCTAAGGCTTTGTATTTGCACGGTGATCTGCAATTCACAGATGAGCGTATCAGCTTTACCTTCACCAAGGGCGATGACTCAAAAGTCGCAGCGCTTAACATAGGCTTATATCACCGCACGCTAAGCGATAAAGACATCAGTTTTCGTCTCACTAAAAACGCCCATGGCCAGTTTACCACCCTGCTTGATACGCCTATTGAGCAAGGCGCCTATACGGTATTTATCACTCCCTTTGATAACAGCTGGAAGCTAAAAGAAAACATTCAACTGCCGCAAGTCGACACGATTAAAGTGAGCCCCGAGTATAAATAGATGAGCATGCCGTCCTGTTTTCATTGCCTAGAGCCCATTCCCAAGGGCTTTAATGAATCGGTTGTGGTTAACAATAAACCCGAACCCATGTGTTGTATCGGCTGTAAGGCAGTGGCCGAGACCATTATCGCTCAGGGTATGAGCGACTATTACAAATTCCGTACTGAGTCAGCCGGCAAGGTGCAGCAGCTGGTGCCCGAGCAGCTGGCGCTGATCCAAAGTTATGACAACGAGTCTATCCAGCAGGAATTTATTTCCCATCAGGGCAATGACAAAGAGGTGCTGCTCAGCGTTGAAGGCATAAGCTGCGCCGCCTGTGCCTGGCTGATTGAAAAGCAGCTATTGGCTCACTCTGGAGTGAAACGGGTTGATGTAAACACCTCCACCCACCGCGCCATGATAGTGTGGGACGACACCCAGGCCAAACTCAGTACCTTGATCACCAGCCTGGCGGAAATAGGTTATAAATCTTACCCTTTCCAGGCCGATAATGAAGCGGCACAAAAGCATGTGCAGGCCAAGAGCTTTGTCCGCCGCCTTGGTGTGGCAGGTTTAATGACCATGCAGGTGATGATGTTTGCCTTTGCCATGTACTTTGGCATGTTCTCCGGCATGGAAGATAACTT
This sequence comes from Pseudoalteromonas qingdaonensis, assembly GCF_038739665.1. Classification (NCBI taxonomy): domain Bacteria; kingdom Pseudomonadati; phylum Pseudomonadota; class Gammaproteobacteria; order Alteromonadales; family Pseudoalteromonadaceae; genus Pseudoalteromonas; species Pseudoalteromonas qingdaonensis. The sequence continues at coordinate 10,472 of NZ_JBCGCU010000016.1, forward strand.
TGAACAGTATTTCCGCTGGATCAGCCTGACGCTGGCGACGCCTGTGATCTTCTACTCGGCGCTGCCGTTTTTAAGTAACGCCATTACCGGCTTAAAAGCCAAACAATTAAATATGGATGTGCCCGTCTCCCTGGCCATTTTTGGCGCCTATTTTGCCAGTGGTTATGCCACCTTCACTGGCACCGGCGAGGTGTATTTCGAGTCCATCTGTATGTTCACCTTCTTGCTGCTGCTGGGCAAATATTTAGAGTTTCGTGCCCGCCTTAAAGCCAGCGAGTTCACCGCAAACCTGCAGCAACTGCTGCCGCTCACTGCCCGCGTGGTCGATGGCGACAACGAAGAGCAGTTAGTCAGCGCCAAGCTGTTAAAGCTTGGTGATATGGTGCGCGTTAAAGCCGGTGAAACCATAGCCGCCGACGGCCAGGTTATCGGCGGGCGCTCCAGCGTTGATGAGTCCATGATGACGGGCGAACATCACCCTGTTAACAAAACATTGGGCGATCAGGTCCATGCCGGCACGGTAAACCATGACGGGGTATTAACCCTGAAAGTGAACAAGGTAGGTCAAAATACCCTGGTTAATCAGATTATTCGCCTGCAACACAGTGCCCTGAGTCAGCGCCCGAAAATCGCCCAGATCACCGACAAGGTAGCCCAGTGGTTTGTTGCTTGCTTGTTGGTGTTTGCTTCCATTACCGCACTTTCCTGGTATCAAATCGACCCGGAGCACGCGTTTTGGATAACCATAGCCGTATTGGTTGCCACCTGCCCTTGTGCCTTAAGTTTGGCAATTCCAACAGCCCTGACCTGCGCCGTGGCCAACCTCACCAAGCGTGGGGTTTTAATAAAGCAAGCCCATGTGCTGGAAACCGCCACCAAGTTAACCAAGGTGGGTTTTGATAAAACCGGCACCCTCACTTATGGCCGCTTCGCCATAGCCAAAATGGACATTCTCGATGCCGCCTACAGCGAGCAGGAGTTAAAATCCTTAGCCGCCAGTTTAGAGCGCTATTCCGAGCACCCCATTGCCAAAGCCTTTAGCGATATCACCCCTATTCACCCGCAGCCCGAGCAGGTTGAGGTGCATACCGGCTTTGGTGTTGCTGGCATCTGGCAAGCGCATAAGGTGCATATTGGCAAGGCCAACTGGTTTACCCAGGAGTTGGCACTTAATGCTCAGGCTGTACTTTTTATCGACCAAAAACCTGTGGCCGCCTTTTATCTGCAAGATCAGGTGCGCGACCATGCCGAGGCGCTGCAAGCTGAACTAAAAGAGCAAAATATCAGCCGCGTGATGCTTACCGGCGACCCGTCCACTGCTGGCAAACAGCTGGCGGAGCAACTTGAACTTGATGCCTACCATGGCGCCTTACTGCCCGAAGACAAGCTGGCGATAATGCAAAAGTGGCATGGCGAAGGTCAGGTATGCGCCATGATTGGCGATGGCGTGAACGATAGCCCGGTATTTAATGCCGCTCACCTGTCTATCGCCATGGACAGCGGTGCCGATATTTCTAAAAACACCGCCGATGTGGTACTGCTTAACAGTGATTTACGCTCGGTGGCGCAACTTATTCGCGTGGCCAAACAGACGCGCCGTATTATCAGGCAGAACTTAACCCTGTCTTTGTGTTATAACGGAGCTATTCTACCCCTTGCCGCTTTGGGCTGGGTTGCTCCCTGGATGGCGGTGATCGGCATGTCCGCAAGCTCGATTATTGTTATCACCAATTCACTACGGTTGCTGCGCTTATGAGTATCATCTACGTCCTAATCCCCATTGCCATTTTGTTTGTGCTTATCGCCATTGGCATCTTTTTCTGGGCGGTAAGAAGCGAGCAGTTTTCCGATTTGGAAAAGCAAGGTCACAGTATTCTCTTTGAAGACGACAAAGAGGAACACGACAAGAGCAATGAACGAGATTAACTTTGCCGCTGCCCTGTTAATGGGCTTGGCTGGCAGCGGCCATTGCGTCGCCATGTGCGGTGGTATCGCTGGCACGTTTCAGCTTGCCAGCCGCGATCTGCCGCCGCTTGGCGCCACCCTTGCCTATAATCTCGGGCGCTTAAGCAGTTATACTTTAGCCGGCGCTCTGGTCGGCGGCTTTAGCGCCGCATTTGCCAGTCAAAATAACCATATCAGCCAAGGGCTCAGCCTGCTCAGTGCGGTGTTTATGATCCTTGTAGGCCTTTATGTTATGCGCCTGTTTAATCCTTTGGGCGGCATAGAAAAGCTCGGAAACTGGGCCATTTGGCGCCATATCGTCAAGCTGAATCGTCATCTGATGCCGGTTAACAGCTACCCAAAAGCCCTTTTATACGGTGCCCTGTGGGGCTGGTTGCCCTGCGGTTTAGTCTACAGCGCCCTCACCTGGGCTATTTTTAGCCAAAGCGCCGCCGATGGCGCTTTATTTATGGCCTTGTTTGCCCTTGGCACCTTACCGGCGCTGCTCGCCTTGGGCTTGGGTGCTAACGCCATTAAGGGTATACTTAACCAAACGTGGGTGCGCCTGGTCTTAGGTAATCTATTACTTTGGTATGGGCTCTATAGCTTGGTTATTGCAAGTGCCTCGCTAGTCACGTAGATTTAACTTCATCTCTTGCTTACCTTGGAATGTAAAATGGACGTAAAAACACAACTTTCTGGTAAATTCGCCGGTAAATCGAATTGCACCATTAGCTGTACCAACTGCTCTATCTCTCAGTTGTGCCTTCCTTTTAGCTTAAATGGCGATGAAATGGACCGCCTTGATGAAATCATCGAGCGCAAAAAGCCACTGCACAAGGGCGACTACTTGTTCGAGTCTGGCAATAAGCTAAAATCTATTTTCGCGGTACGCAGCGGCTCATTTAAATCCTTTACCCTTTCCGAGCAGGGTGAAGAGCAGATCACCGGCTTTCATTTAGCGGGAGATTTAGTAGGTTTCGATGGTATTCATACCGCGACTCACCAAAGTTTTGCCCAAGCCATGGAAACCTCCATGGTGTGTGAGATCCCCTTTGAAACCTTGGATGAACTGGCCGGACGCCTGCCTAAGTTACGTCAACAGATCATGCGCCTGATGAGCAACGAGATTAACTATGATCAGGAAATGCTCTTGCTTCTCAATAAAAAGACCGCAGAGCAGCGCCTAGCGTCGTTTTTACATACCCTGTCTCGCCGCTTTAGCGAGCGCGGCTTTTCAGCCCGTGAATTCCGCCTCACCATGACCCGTGGCGAAATCGGCAACTACCTGGGTTTAACCGTTGAAACCATCAGCCGTTTATTAAGCCGTTTTCAAAAAAGTGGCTTTATTAGCGTTGACGGTAAATTTATTACCATCAATGATCATCAGCAACTTGCTCAGGCGGCAGCCATTTCTACGCCAAGCAGTTGATCTGACTCAAACTAAGTCCATTAGCGCCTTTTAATATCAGGGATTTCTATTACACTCATAGGTGTATTGAAATACTCTTAAAATTAGGTATTAAGGAGGCGCATAATGGATAAAATTAAACGTATACTTGCAGTTGTTGACCCTTCCGTCGAGGCACAGCAGAGCATATCCCGAGCCGCTGAAATAGCGCGTAACACAGGCGCACAGATCACCGCCTTCTTATCCATCTACGATTTCTCTTATGAAATGACCACCATGCTCAGCGGCGATGAGCGCGAAGCCATGCGCAAAGCGGTAATAGCCGATAAAGAGCAATGGCTGCAATCATTAGCGGCGCAGCATGAAGATATCAGCTTTGATACCAAGGTGGTTTGGCATAACCGTCCTTTTGAAGCCATTATTCGTGAAGTGTTAGAGCATGAATACGACTTGGTGATCAAGGGTACACATCAGCATCACGCCCTAAAATCTGTGATCTTTACCCCTACCGACTGGCACCTTATTCGTAAATGCCCCACGCCTTTATTATTGGTGAAAGACCATAAATGGCTGGTTGGCGGCGCCATTTTAGCAGCCGTGAATGCCTCGAGCGATGATGAGCAGCATCAGGCACTAAGCCAGCGCATCATCCAAGATGCCCAGTTTATCAGCAAGATTGCCAAAGGCGACTTGCACCTGGTGAACGCCTACCCTGCGACACCGGTCAATATTGCCATCGAAATTCCCGAGTTTAACCCGTCGCAATACAATGAAACGGTCAAAGAGCATCACCTTAGCTCTACCCGAGAGCTGGGGGCTCAATTCGGTATAGCCGAGCATCATCAGCATGTGGAAGAAGGCCTGCCGGAAGATGTGCTGCCACGCCTGGCGAAAAAGCTCGACAGCGAATTAGTGGTAATAGGCACTGTGGGCCGTACCGGACTCAGCGCCGCCCTAGTAGGCAATACCGCCGAGCATGTGATCGACAGCCTGGACTGTGACGTGCTCGCGCTTAAGCCGGATGGCTACCGCAGTCCCTTAGAAGATTAAGGTTTTTCAACTCCCAAAGGCAGCATCCGCTGCCTTTTTCTTGATGCCTTGAGTGCGTCAGCCTATAATACGCGCCTTTGATTTTTAGCCTTAGAGGGTGCCCAGGTGTCGCATTCAGTACAAGCCAAAGCGCAATACAATTTCAACAAACTGCAAAAGCGCTTACGCCGCCATACCGGTCAGGCCATTGCCGACTTTAATATGATTGAAGAAGGCGATCGCATCATGGTGTGCTTGTCCGGTGGTAAGGACAGCTACACCCTTTTGGACATACTGCAAAACCTGCAACGCTCGGCGCCTGTGAACTTCGAGCTGTTTGCCGTAAACCTGGACCAAAAACAGCCGGGCTTCCCCGAGCATATCTTGCCTGAGTACCTCAATGAGCTGGGTATTGAATACAAGATAGTCGAGGAAGACACCTACGCCATAGTTAAGGATAAGATCCCCGAAGGTAAAACCACCTGCTCGCTGTGCTCACGCTTGCGTCGTGGCATCTTGTACCGCACAGCCAAAGAAATGGGGGCAACCAAGATAGCCCTGGGCCATCACCGTGACGATATGATAGAAACCATGTTTTTGAACATGTTCTATGGTGGTAAGTTAAAGGGTATGCCGGCAAAACTAATGAGCGATGACGGCCAGCACATGGTTATTCGCCCGCTGGCGTACTGTAAAGAAGTGGATATTGCCGAGTATGCCCAGCATAAGCAGTTCCCCATTATCCCTTGTAACCTGTGTGGCTCACAGGAAAACCTGCAACGACAAAACATCAAAGCCATGTTGCAGCAGTGGCATAAACAGCATCCAGGGCGCATCGAAAGTATCTTTACTGCGATGCAAAACGTGGTGCCTTCACACCTGGCCGATACAAATTTATTTGCCTTTAGCGATTTGCAAACCGGTGAGGTGATCGACGGCGGTGATATGGCGCTGGATAAGCCGGAGTTTAACGAAAGCCCTGCCACCGAAGCCGAAGCTGAGGGCGTGGTTAAGATTCAAGCCATTGAATTAATTTAAAATCAGCTAATATAAAACATTAAAAAAGCGCCTTAGGGCGCTTTTTTAAACTGTCTAAAATCGCAAATTATTTAGCTATCCAAGGGGTGATACGAGCCAGCTTACTACCATCCACCAACACGGTTTCACTCTCTTCCCACTTATTTTTAATTTTGACCTTACAGCGGGTCTCGACGCACTGCCAGTCCGAAGGGACATCCGTTGGTACAGAGCCACTAAAGTGCAGTTGAATACCTTGCTGATCCGGCAACAAGAAAGACATCAGGGTGCCAACAAAGAAACCGGAGAGATCCGCCAACAGCTCCTCAAGCTCATTATTCACCTGATATAACTGCCCTGCTGTGATCCCCTGCTGCGGCATTTTTGCTTCAATTTGCATGCTTAACTGACAGCCGCCAGCACTAGCTGGGGTCACCACCACCATGGCCTTATGGGTATCAAGCTCTTTATCAAAGGGCAAGAACAGTTGGCCTTGGTCGTCGTAAGTTAAAGGGTAACTTTGCTTTTCCGTTATGATTTCCCCTGCTGCTATGTCACAGGGCTCGGCATCGGCATAGGTTTTTAAATAAAAACCAACCTGCGCATATTGGTACTCGCCCTCGTTTACGACTTCCATGCGATCATAAAAGCCGTCATAAGACATGACCACAGGCTCGGCGGCGGCAGCACCAAACGACAGGATTAAAAACGGAGATACCCAGAAAGTCAGTTTATTCATCAAAATACGCCTTATTATGGTCTATCATAGCGTGCAGCTCTTCAATATAGGCTTCACCGCGCTCGGAGTAAGACATTAACCCATAGGCCAGCGCTTTAGCGGTCAGTGGCTGCTGTGCCTGGCGCAACTCAGCGCGTATATCGCGCAGCTCGCGATAGGCATTATGGGTGTTAATGTTATAAAAATAGGCATCCACCGCTTCTTGTACCGACTGATACACGGCCACTTCATGTTTGGCTCCCTGATTGCGACGATTGGGAACCAGGCCACAACCCTCACTAAAGCACCATTGACCAAAAAAGTTTAAGCCGATACGAGCAAAGCGCGAGGTGCCCCAGGCCGACTCATTAGCTGCCTGCATCATTACCAGCTCTTTGGGGATCACATCCACGCGACGCAGTGCCTGTTGTAAGGACAGCTCGCTTATCTCTTCATCCGCAAAACCATATTCGGCAAAGATATCCTCTACCTTCTGCTCCTGGGTGGTGGATAAGGCCTGCTGATGCTGAATCATCATTAGGGCAATTTCCAAGGTCGCACGCTGATCCCGCACTCGGCTGTTGGCTTTTTCCACCGGGCCACGAATAAAATTAAAGAACTGAGATTTTTTCTTTTTAATATCGGTTACTTGTGCAAAATCAGGCAGCTTAACATTGTGCCTTGGCTTTTCCACCACTGGCTTTTTAACAACCTGCTCGGGCGTTGATTCTGTAACTTGCACACTCTGCTCCTGATCCCCCCAAATAAAGGGATACAGCAAGCCCGTAATGGCGACGATAGTAAATAAAATGAGTCTCAGTTTTTTGATCATGACACCTCTGGTATTCATTTGCCTGGATAAACAAACCGTGCATTATATCCTAACAGCGGCAAATACGAAATAATCACTACTTTGCAGCTAACATCATACAAGACAAGGAGTTATTTATTGTTTACACTCAGTACATAATACTCAGGGTTACGAGCACTGCATGGCCGATATTTGGCAACAAAGACGCACAGGTGAAGATAAGCATCGCCCCAACGATAACCGCTCTTCGTGGCAGGTTGACCGCTCACGTATCATTCATGCCGCCGCGTTTCGCCGCTTGCAGGCAAAAACGCAAATTATGGGCATTGGCCTAAACGACTTTCATCGTACTCGCCTTACCCACTCTTTAGAGGTAGCGCAAATAGGCAGTGGTTTACTGCGCCATTTGAGCCGACAACATCCAGAAATCACCTGTTTGCCCGACGACTCCCTGTTGGAAACCCTGTGTTTAGCCCATGATATAGGTCATCCACCCTTTGGCCACGGCGGCGAAATTGCCCTAAATTATATGATGCGCGAACACGGTGGCTTTGAGGGCAATGCCCAGACTTTACGCATTGTCGCCAAGCTTGAGCCCTATACTCAGGGCTTTGGCATGAACCTCACCCGCCGTACCCTGCTTGGCTTTATAAAATACCCAGCGCTGCTCGACACTCTTTGGCATAGCAAGCCATCCGAGCCGGCGCAGCAACGCTATATTAAGGCCAATGAATGGCGCCCGGCCAAGGGGCTGTATAGCGATGACAGTGACTTGGTTGACTGGATCTTCGCCCCTTTAAGTGCCGCGGACAGGGCCTTATTCCAAAGCCACCAGCCCCAGGATAGCTTTCGCGCCAAGACCTTATATAAGTCGGTGGATGCCTCTTTAATGGAGCTGGCCGATGATATCGCCTACGCGGTGCATGATCTGGAAGACGCCATAGCCACCGAGCAGATCACCATTCACGACTGGCAGTCCCACGCCGAGCCCATGCTGGCCGAGCTCGACTGCCCCTGGCTCGAAGGTGCCAATATGGCGCAGCGCTTATTCTTCCAGTGCGAGGCGCAGCGTAAGGACCTTATCGGTGAGCTGGTGAACCTCTTTATCACACAAGCTAAATTGCTACCCACCGAGGGTGACTTTAGCTGCCCTATGCTCGGCTACCAGGTGGTCTTGCCGCCCAGTTATCAGGCCTTGCTGGATTGTCTGAAAAACTTTATTTATAAGCGCCTTATTCGTGCGCCACATATGCAGCAAATAGAATTTAATGGCCAAAAACTGATCATTGAATTATTCGAGGCCTTTGCCAGTGATCCCCTGCGTTTATTACCAGAAACCACAGCCGTCGCCTATCGTCAGGCGGAGCAAGCCGGCACCAGCACCTATAGAGTATTGTGTGACTACCTCAGTGGCATGACCGACGAATACGCCTATAAAACCCACCAGCGTTTATTTAGCAGCGGCGCATATTGACCAAAAAGCCTCGTTTTCTAACGGTTTTGCCGCTGCGGGCAGTTGTACCCTCGTCATATTGACCTATTATTATTGATGCAACTGCTTGCATTTATTCGCCTTAATCGGATACCCCTATAAAGGAAATCGGATGCCATTTGTCGCCCTCTTTATTGTTATTTTTGCCTTGGTGCTAACACCTAGGGTCGATGCTGGACAGCAATCCCCCTTGTATCTGGAAGAGCGCCAAGCCATTGTTAAAGACATAGATAAATACGACTGGATCCGCCTGAGCTCAGGGGAGTGGCTAAAAGGTGAATTTAAGGCCATGTACGACAAACAAATTGAGTTCGACAGCGACATACTCGACACTCTGTTTATCGACCGTGAAGACGTCGATATGGTCATTTCCGGACGAGCCCATAGCGTGCGCTTTAACGACGGCTATGTCAGCGAAGGCGCCTTGCTGATCGGCCCAAGTTACGTGCAGATAGGCGCAAATAAATTGGCTTATTTACCCAAAGATCTGGTATCTATCGCCGCCAGCGCCAAGAATGAAGGTGGCGCCTGGTATGCCAAGGTGGGTGTCGGCGCTAATTTAAGTCGGGGCAACACAGAGCAAAGTGAGCTCTCCGCCACGGTTGATATCAAACGGCGCACCGCTACCAATCGACTGCTGATAAGCGCCCTGGCGGCACGCACCAGCAACGACGATGAAGTGACCGAAAATAATGTCCGCGCCAGCGGCACCTTCGATTGGTTTTATACCAAGTCCCTGTATTTTCGCCCAGTGTTTTTCGAATACTATCGCGACCCGTTTCAGAATATCGACCATAAATATACGCTCGGCGCCGGTGTGGGTTATTACGTTATTGATGATCAGCGCTGGGAATGGGATATAGGCATGGGTCCGGCCTATCAAAGAACGCAATTTGCCAATGTCGGTATTGACGAACCCAGCAGCAACTCGACGACCTCGGTTTATTTGTCGTCAAATATGGATTTCGAGCTGACCTCGGACATAGATTTAACCTTTGACTATCGTTTTACCCTTGCCGAGCAAGCAGCCGGAGGCAATGCCCAGCATGCCCTGATGGGCGCCTCAATAGACATCACCAGTGATATAGATTTCGATATATCTCTGCTTTGGGATCATCTGCAATCTCCTATCGCCAATGCCGATGGCACTGTGCCAAAAAAGGATGACTACAAGATGATCGTAACTTTTGCCGTCGAGTTATAGGAGTGGACATGGCCTCCCTAAATCCTAACTTTCACAAGCGCTTTGGTAATAGCCTAGGCACAGCCCTAGCCACCCTCATATTAACATCGCCAGCCTATGGCGCCACGGTCGAAGAGCGCTTGGCCGCTCTGGAGCAGCGCATTGTCGAACTAGAGCTGCAGTTAAAGCGTAAAGACGCCGAAATAGAACAACAGCTCAAACTTAAAGACGCTGAAATTGCTGCCATTAAGCGCCCTTTAGCTGCGGTTAAAACCCAAACCGAGCAACCACAAAGCAAGCTTGATGGCCGCATTTATCAAGAATATGAGCGTCCCAGCTACCGCTTTAAAACACCGCCAAAAAGCATCTTTTTAAGCGACTCAGACACCACCTTGCAAATAGGCGGACAAATCTGGCTCGATGCCATTTATAACGACGGCGACATGGCCAATCGCGGTGGCTTCCAAACGTCTTCCATTCTTTTGAACGGCGAAAGCAATGTCGATAAAACTCTGCTCAGTGCCGGACAATCCAAGCTCTCATTTCGCAGTCATACCCCCACTAAACACGGCGATATGACTACCCGCTTTGAGTTCGATATGTTCGATGGCGACGGTAATGCCGACTTTAACCTCACTCACCTTTGGGGTGAGCTTGGCAACTGGGGCGCCGGGCAGACCTTTAGCGGCTTTATGGATATCAATTCCTTCCCTAATATTCTCGATTATTGGGGTCCGTCGGCCATGGTCTTTGCCCGTCACCCGCAAATTCGCTATCGCCGCAATTTAGACAATGGTAATTCCTGGGCCCTGGGCATTGAACGCTCAGATGCGGATCTGGCCTTACCCTTTTATCTCGACCCGGCAACACTGGAGTACAGCGAGCAAAACGACTGGCCCGATGCCAGCGCCAGCTATACCTACCGCTTTGATCAGGGCTATATTAAAACCGCGCTGCTGCTGCGCTCTGTAGGATATAAAACAGCTCAGCAAAAAGACGAGGTTTGGGGCTGGGGCATTAATGTCACCGGCACCTATGATTTGAATTACAGCCACAGCCTGAAATTTCAAATCGCCAATGGAAAGGGCATAGGCCGCTATCTAAACGATCCCTGCTGCCATTATTACGCCGATATCACCGGCGGCAGTGATGCGGGCCTCGACGGCAATGGCAAGCTGACCGCCATAGGTGCCACGGCTGGTTTTATCTATTTGGATAAACAATGGAACGACAACTATACCTCTTCCATCGGCATTAGTTATGTGGATATCGACAATATAGTAAGCCAACACCCCTTATCCTTTAATAACAGCCTCTACAGTACGGTGAACCTGATTTACAACCCGACCATAATGTCGCGTCTCGGCATTGAGCTGCAATATGGTGAACTGGAAAATTATCGCGGCGATAAGGGCGACAATTTCCGCTTGCAAACCTCTTTTGGTTTTAAATATTAGGAACTTAGGCGTGATTCACGCAACATTTGCTGTGATCCCGCCCCCAGCTTACTTGGCCATAGAGCCCAATAGGCATTGAGTGATAAGGACGGCTATAAATGAAAAAAATACTGTATGCACTGATATTGGTATCGGCCCTTGGCCTGCACAGCCAAGTCGATGCCCGCGCAAACGACAGCACCAAGGTGGAGCAGATACTGGCTCAAGCCCACACCCTGTATAAAGACGAAAAAAGCGGCGCCAATGCGGATTATATACCTGCTCTTGCCAAGGTCGACAGCGAGCAATTTGCCCTTGCCCTGGTTACCACAGACGGCAAGGTTTTTACCCGGGGCGACATAGACAGTCACTTTTCCATTCAGTCTATTTCCAAGGTATTTACCCTGGCGTTGGCCATGGAGCAACAAGGACCCGCGGCCATTTTGGATAAAATCGGCGCCAATGCCACCGGCCTGCCCTTTAACTCGGTCACCGCCATTGAGCTTAATCAGGCCAGATCTGTCAATCCCTTGGTAAATGCCGGAGCCATGGCCACAGTCAGCCTGATAGAGGGCGAGAACGCCGCACAAAAATGGCAAGCGATCAGTACCTGGTACGGACAATTTGCCACCACCAAGCTGGCTGTACTAGAGGATGTGTATCGTTCCGAGTCCAGCAGTAATGGCCATAACCTGGCCATTGCCGAGCTGCTTCAATCTTACGGGCGTTTTTACGGCGATGTGGATATCAACCTGGATATTTACACCCGTCAGTGCTCCGTGGGCGTAACCACCAAAGACCTGGCTATTATGGCCTCGGTGCTGGCCAACGGCGGCACTCACCCCATCAGCGGTGCAAAATTGATGAGCGCCGACAATGTTGAGCGGGTGCTGGCGGTGATGAGCACAGCAGGCTTGTACGAAACCAGCGGCGAATGGGCCTATACGGTCGGCTTGCCGGCGAAAAGCGGGGTCGGCGGCGGCATTATTGCCATTATGCCGGGCAAATTCGCCATTGCTGCCTTTTCACCGCGCCTCGATGCGGCCGGTAACAGCGTTAGAGCGCAAAAGGCCATTGATTATATTGCCGAAAAAGCCAAGGCCAATATCTTTAGTAGCCAGGATTAATTTGTAATTCTTGCTACAAGGCATGGGCCGTTAAAAAGCGCCCATGCCTGGCTCTGACGATTCCTTCTAAGAGCGCAAAATGCTACACTGGCGCCCTACTTATAATAACTTTCATCATTTATCGCCAATGAAAATAATCTCTTTCAACATTAATGGCTTACGCGCTCGCCTTCATCAACTTCAAGCACTTATCGACAAGCACCAACCGGATGTGATCGGCTTACAGGAAATCAAGGTGCATGATGAAATGTTCCCCGTTGCTGATGTCGAGGCCATGGGTTATCACGTGTATTTCCATGGTCAAAAAGCCCATTACGGCGTGGCCATGCTGACCAAGCAGCCGGCTAAAATGGTGAAAAAAGGCTTCTCCACCGACACCGATGAGCACCAAAAGCGCATGATAGCGGTCACAGTGGAAAATGCTCAGGGGGAAGATGTCACCGTGCTTAATGGTTATTTCCCCCAGGGCGATAACATCAACCATGAGACCAAGTTCCCTTATAAGCGCCAGTTTTACAGCGATCTGATGGCCGAGCTAAACACTCAATACAGCGCCGACAGCAAGTTAGTAGTAATGGGTGATATTAATATTTCGCCAATCGATCTGGATATCGGCATAGGTGAGGCCAACAAAAAGCGCTGGCTAAAAACCGGTAAATGCTCCTTCCAACCAGAAGAAAGACAATGGCTGGCCACCCTAACCAATTGGGGTCTGGTAGATACCTTTAGACAACTGCACCCGGATACTGGCGACCAATATTCCTGGTTCGATTACCGCTCCAAGGGTTTTGATGACAACCGCGGCCTGCGTATCGACGTTATTCTGGCCACTCCAGCCTTAGCGCAAACTTTGGCGCAAAGCGGCATAGACTATGAACTGCGCGGCATCGAAAAGCCATCGGATCATGCCCCTGTGTGGAGCACCTTCGAGGGCTAATTGCCATGCTCGTAAGCTTTATCGCCGTCTTACTTATACTGTTTTTCACCCTGGATAAAGCCAGTGTGAGCGGTTTGTGGCAACGTCCGGCAAGACAAACCGGGCTCTTTGCCTGTGCCCTGGTGTTGGCACTGCTGTGGCGCATTAAGGCGGGGATAGTCCCGGGCCTGGATATACATATTCTCGGCATTACCGCGGTGACCCTGATTTTAGGTTGGCGTTTAGCCAGCCTGGCGGCTGTGCTTGCCACCGCCTTGCTTGCGAGCTTTTCAACCATACCTTGGGAAAATGCCGCTGTGTTTGCTATCACCACGGCGCTTATCCCCATTTACTTTAGCTATGGCGTTTTTGTGCTGGTTTATAACCTGCTGCCGCGTCATTTATTTATCTATATCTTCGTCTGTAGTTTTCTCTGTGCGGCGCTGGCCAATTGCCTGAAAATTCTTGTCGGTGCGCTCTATTATTGGGCTATCGGCACCTATGAATGGTCTATGCTGATGGATAACTATGTGATTTTAAGTGCGCTTATCTGGTTCCCCGAAGCCATGCTCACCGGCATGGCCATGACCCTGCTGGTGATCTACCGCCCGCACTGGGTGCGCACCTTTTACGATAAGGAATACCTTGCACCATGAGTGCTTATTGCTGCCCCTTATGCCAACAGCCCTTAACCCGTGAGGGTAACAGCCTAAGCTGTGACACCGGCCACCAATTCGATTACGCCAAAGAAGGCTATATCAATTTATTACCGGTGCAATACAAGAAGTCGAAACAACCCGGCGACAATCAGGACATGGTCCAAGCCCGACGCCGTTTTCTGTCCGCCGGCCATTATCAGTTTCTGCGCCAGGCCTTGGCTGAGCGCGTCGCTGCTCTGCACCAAAGCGACACCGGGGTGATAGACATGGGCTGTGGTGAGGGCTACTACACCCATGAGCTGGCAAACCAGCTACAAGAGAATGCTCAGGTATACGGCATAGATATTGCCAAACCCGCGGTGCGCTATGGCGCCAAACGCTATAACAACTGCGAGTTTGTGGTGGCCTCGAGTAAACAGATCCCCTTGAATACGGGCTCTGCATCCGTGGTGACCAGCGTGTTTGCGCCCATTTTTGCCGAAGAAAGCGCCCGCTTATTAACGCCACAAGGGTATCTGGTGGTGGCCTCCCCCGGCCCCAAGCATTTAGCCGAGCTAAAAGAGATTATTTATAATGAAGTGCGCGAGCATCAACAGGTAGACACACCCACCGGCTTTACTCGCAGCGCCGAGCAACTACTTAGCCAGACCCTGACCCTTAGCGGCGAGCAGGCCAGAGATTTGGCCTTAATGACGCCCTTTGCCTGGAAGTTTAGCGTCGAACAATTGGCTGCGCTTGCTGCACAGCCGCAGTTTAAGGTGCAGGCCGAGTTTTACCTCAGCGAGTTTCAAAAGAGTTCCTGACGAAAGGCCTTGTCCATTTTATCAAACACATCCTTTAGCAACAGGGCCAGCTCTCGATAACGTGGCTTGGCCTTAGCCGGGGCGCCTTGGTAGCCCTGCGCCACCATTTTCGTATATAGCTCCTTGTACCAATGGGCATAAGCTGGCGGCAACGGCGAGGAAGCGCGCTTGGCAAGCCACAACAAACCTTGCACCGGCAAGGATAAAATTAATAAGGCACAGGCCAGTGCCGGACCCAAATAATACTGCCCCAGCAGTTGCAATTGCACCACTAAGCTGGTGAGCGCCAGCAGCGGCATCACCTTAATGGCGAACAAGGTGGCACTGATAATACGGTTTTCCACAAACATGGGGGCCAGCTCACGTCGCAGCGGCCAGAGTTTGGCGTAGCTATGCCCTTGTTGAATTTGTGCCATCATACTGTTTTGCATTTACGCCCCTTACAACTAACGTTTAGTGGCAATATAAGGTAAAATAGCCGGTCCCACTGCAATAATACCTTAGTCTAAATCTAGCCTTTGATCATAGCTATTATTACCAGGTTAAAAGCTATTACTTTAGGTAAACGTGGGGTTTAATTTCTGATATTCAACCACGGGTCTACCAAATGTCTGTACAACACGTCCTAGTTATAAATTGCGGCAGCTCAAGCCTAAAATTCGCAGTTATCGACGCCAGCAGCGGCGATGAACTGTTAAGCGGTTTAGCCGAGCGTCTGCATAACGACGACGCCACTTTAAAGTATAAATTCGTCGGCAACAAAGAGCAAAACGCTTTACCTGCCGGTGCCGATCACAAAATCGCCATCGACACCCTAGTCACGCTGATCCACCAATATGATCTGGCCAAGGATTTAATCGCCGTTGGTCACCGTGTAGTGCACGGCGGTGAACAGTTTACCGGCTCTCAAGTGATCACCCCGGACGTGCTTGACGTCATTACTCAGACCGCCCAACTAGCGCCACTGCATAACCCTGCCAACCTGACCGGCATTCAGGCAGCGCAAGCGGCATTTCCTGAACTAGTGCAGGTGGCCGTGTTTGATACCGCTTTCCACCAAAGCATGCCAAAACACGCGTTCTTATATGCACTCCCTTATTCTTTATATAAAGAGCATGGTGTGCGCCGTTACGGCTTCCATGGCACCAGCCATCATTATGTCTCGACTCAGGCCGTTGAAACGCTGGGGTTAGCGGCGGACAATCATCGTTTGATCACCGCCCACCTGGGTAACGGTTGCTCTGTGTGCGCCATTAAAAATGGTGCCAGCGTCGATACCAGCATGGGTCTAACGCCGTTAGAGGGCGTGGTGATGGGTACTCGCAGCGGCGATATCGACCCGGGTTTATTCGACTACCTTACCAGTCAGCTTGGTTACTCGGTCGCCGAGGTCAACACCATGTTGAATCAGCAAAGCGGTTTACTCGGCATTAGCGAACTCTCTAATGACTGTCGCACCATAGAAGAAGCCTATGTAGAGGGACACGAGCAGGCGACTTTGGCGCTGGATATCTTCTGCTACCGCCTGGCCAAACAAATTGCCGCCTACCTGGTGCCGTTAAAGGGTTTGGATGCCTTAGTCTTTACCGGCGGTATTGGTGAAAACTCGGATATTATTCGCGCCAAGGTACTTGCGCATCTGAGCTTCCTCGGCTGTCAAATTGATGAGCAGCGTAACCTGGCCGCCCGTTTCGGCAAAAGTGGCGTCATTACCAGCGAAACCAGCCTTATTACCACCATGGTGGTGCCGACCAATGAAGAATGGATGATCTGCCAAGATGCTGCGCGTCTGGCTAAAGGAGCCTAAATCATGTCTAGACGTATTATGCTTATTCCCGTATCCACCGGCGTCGGTCTGACTTCGGTGTCGGTGGGTTTGGTGCGGGCTTTGGAACAAAAAGCACTGAAGGTCAACTTTTTCAAACCCATAGCCCAGCCGCGTCGTGGCGAATGCGGCCCGGAAAAGTCCACCGCCATAGTAAAAATTGGTTCGAGCATTAACCCGCCGGAGCCGATTTCACTGGCCTATGCGGAAAAGATGATCGGCGATGGTAAGGGCAATACCTTGCTTGAAGAAATCGTTGAGCGTTTTGAAAGCGGCATTAACGACGATGAAATCGCCATTATCGAGGGCATGGTACCGACCCGTAATCAGCCCTATGCCGGGCGTGTTAACCGTGAAATTGCACAGACTCTGGGCGCCGATATCGTTTTTGTGCTGACCCCGGGCAACGACACGGTGGAAGAGCTTGAAGATAAGTTAGAAATCGCCGCTGGCAACTATGGTGGCATTGCCCACCCACGCGTATTAGGCTGTATTTTCAATAAGGTTAATGCGCCGCTTGATGAGCAAGGCCGTGCCCGCGCTGACCTGGTAGAGCAATTCAATCCGGATTTACTGGATAACGAAGTGAACCGACTGGCGTCTATGCCGCTATTTCGCAAGCATCCGTTCCAACTCCTTGGCACCATTCCCTGGGACTTTGAACTGGTGGCCCCGCGTGCCATCGATCTGGCCAATTATTTAGATGCCCGCATTATTCATCAAGGCGACCTGTTGCACCGCCGCCTGCGCCGGGTAACCTTCTGTGCCCGCACTGTGTCTAACCTGCTGAACCATATTTCTCCCGGGGTCCTGCTGGTAACGCCGGGCGACCGCTCCGATGTCCTGGTTGCAGGTTGTTTATCGGCCATGAACGGCACCAAGATAGGCGCCATTTTACTCACCGGCGGCATTGAGCCGGAACCGCGTATTATGGAGCTGTGCCAACAGGCCATGGAGCAAACCGGATTGCCTATTCTTGCCACCGAGCACGATACTTGGCGCACCTCTTTATTGCTGCACAACTTCAATTTAGAAGTACCCTGCGATGATGAGCAGCGTGTCGACAAGGTAAAATCCCATCAGGCCACCTTTATCGACTCCGACTGGCTCGATAGCCTGGCGCAGCAATCGCAAAAAACCCGTAAGTTGTCGCCACCAGCATTTCGTTATTTGTTAACAGACAAGGCCCGTCGCGCCAATAAAACTATAGTCCTGCCGGAAGGCGAAGAGCCGCGCACCATAAAAGCAGCAGCTATTTGTGGCGAGCGTGGCATTGCCAATACCGTGCTACTAGGTGACCCAGCGGAGATCACCCGCATTGCCGAACAACAAGGTGTTGAACTAAATGAGCGCGTGCATCTTGTCGACCCAGAGCAGATCCGTCGTGACTATGTGGCGCCCATGGTGGAGCTGCGTAAGAGCAAGGGATTGACCGAAGTGGTGGCCGAAGAAATGCTGCAAGACAATGTGGTGCTCGGCACCATGATGTTGGCCCAGGGCCAGGTAGATGGCTTGGTATCAGGCGCAGTAAACACCACAGCCAATACCATTCGCCCGCCACTGCAGTTGATCAAAACCGCGCCGGGCTCGTCTTTGGTTTCATCTGTCTTCTTTATGCTGCTGCCGGATCAGGTGCTGGTATATGGCGACTGCGCCATTAATCCTGATCCAACCGCCGATCAGTTGGCAGACATAGCTATTCAATCCGCTGACTCCGCCAGCGCCTTTGGCATTGAGCCGCGAGTGGCTATGATCAGCTACAGCACAGGCAGTTCAGGCGCCGGTGCCGATGTTGAAAAGGTGCGTGAAGCCACAGAGCTGGCCAAGCAAAAGCGCCCGGATCTTATCATCGACGGGCCGCTGCAATACGATGCCGCTATCATGGAGAATGTGGCCCGTAAAAAGGCGCCGGACAGCCCAGTGGCCGGTCAGGCAACCGTGTTTATCTTCCCGGATCTGAACACAGGCAACACCACCTACAAGGCGGTACAGCGTAGTGCCAATCTGGTTAGCATAGGGCCTATGCTGCAGGGAATGCGCAAACCGGTGAACGATCTTAGCCGCGGCGCCTTGGTGGATGATATTGTCTACACCATAGCTCTTACCGCAATTCAGGCGGATCAGGCCAAGGCCTAATTGCTGCCAGGCTAGAGCAAAAAACAAGAAGGGTACAGCCGATGCTGTGCCTTTTTTATTTCCTTATCAGCAACAACGAGCTCTTGCTGATCAATAAACAACCAACCAAAATAATCCAAACAATTTCAAACAGATACAACTTACCGACCACCCTACCCCCAAACTTATCCACAGCAATTGTGAGCAACTTGCATTGGCATAAATAGCCCTTATTAGGTATAACTTGGACTTAACCTAAGGGGAACGGTATGGCCAAACAAACGCTTCAATTACTCCCGCATGAATTTACCATTCATAGCTTCGACAGCACCGCTGCCATCCCGAGTATTATTTTTCAAAGCGAGGTCTACTTTGTCGGTAAAACCACCGAAGAGCTGTCCATCGTCTGCATCAGTGATATCGCCCTTGATAGCCTGGGGCAGGAGCCAGGCTGGGTGGCACTCGAAGTACTGGGGCCACTGGGCTTTTCCCTTACCGGCATTTTATCAAATATCTCCGGGGTTTTAGCCCGGGCAAATATCTCTATCTTTGCCATTTCCACCTTTGATACGGATTACATCCTAGTTAAAGGCGTAGATGCTAAAAACGCCATGAACTCGTTAAAAAAAGAAGGCTATAACGTACGTTCATAAAGCATCCCGCGCAACTGCTGCGCTTTAAGGCGCCAAGAAGAAATTGCTTATTTCGACCTGCGGCAGTTTAAATCTGCGCCCTTGGCCGCTATCATGAACCCTGATCTCGCGTCGTCGCCGCTGATTTGCTCTTGCTATCAACAGGTTGCGGCCAATGAACCCTTACTCTTTATCGGCAACGAAAACTACAGACAGATTATGACCACTATTATGTACGGTATCAGTAACTGCGATACCATTAAAAAAGCAAAAAAACATTTAGAAAATAATAATGTAGATTACCAATTCCATGATTATCGCAAACAGGGCCTGGACTTGGCACTACTTACTGAACTTGAAGCCCTGTTCGGCTGGGAAGCCATGGTTAATAAACGCGGTACTACTTACCGCCAGCTTAGCGATGAACAAAAGCAGCAGCTGGATAAGGAGCTGGCCATGACCTTGATGCTGGAATCACCTGCCTTAATCAAACGCCCAATACTGCGCACCGACAAGCATCATTTAATTGGCTTTAAGGCAGCAGAATACGACGCCATTTTTGCATAGGAAAGACTATGAGCGCAGTCATTGACCTGGCTAAAGACTTGATCCGCCGTCCTTCGGTAACCCCAAAAGACGCCGGTTGTCAGCATGTTATCGCCGAGCGTCTGGCAAAAATAGGCTTTACCAATGAGCCTATGTTTTTCGTCGATACCCTTAACACCTGGTCGCGTAAGGGTCAGGACAAGCCCAATGTGTGCTTTGCTGGCCATACCGATGTAGTGCCCGTGGGCGATGAAAAAAAATGGCGCTTTGAGCCATTTGCTGCCACCGAGCATGAGGGTTATTTACATGGTCGCGGCGCCGCCGATATGAAGGGCTCCCTTGCCGCCATGGTGGTGGCGACCGAGCGCTTTGTCGCCAGCCACCCCGAACATAAGGGATCAATTTCATTTTTGATCACCTCGGATGAAGAAGGCCCCTTTATCAACGGCACCACAAGGGTAATTGACACCCTGGAAGCTCGTAATGAAAAAATAGACATGTGCATTGTCGGTGAGCCCTCTTCCACCGACAAGCTCGGTGATGTGGTTAAAAATGGCCGCCGTGGCTCACTCACCGCGTATTTGACGGTAAAGGGCAAGCAAGGTCATGTGGCCTATCCTCATTTGGCCGATAACCCGGTGCACCATGCCAGTGGCTTCTTACAGGCCCTGTGTCAGGAAAAATGGGATGAGGGCAACGAATTTTTCCCCGCCACCAGCATGCAAATTTCTAATATCAATGCCGGTACAGGCGCGGGGAATGTGATCCCTGGCGAGCTGGAGGTGCAATTTAACTTCCGCTATAGCACAGAGTTGACCGCCGAGCAGATCAAATCCCGCGTAGTGGCCCTGCTAGGTGAGCATAAGGTTAATTACGACCTCGATTGGACGCACAACGGCCAACCCTTTATCACCGAGCCCGGCGAGCTCACCACAGCGGTACAAGGTGCCATTGAAGAGCAGATGGGGTATCAGGCCGAGCTGCAAACCAGTGGTGGCACTTCAGATGGCCGCTTTATTGCTCCCACAGGTGCCAAAGTGATTGAACTAGGGCCACGTAACGCCACCATTCATCAGGTCGATGAGTGTGTCAGTTGTGATGACCTGGAAAAACTAGCGCTGATCTACGAAGGGATCTTAAGGCGGCTGCTCACATGAGGCTCGCCTTGTGCGCCACCGGGCGCAGTGAAGAACACTTGTGTGACTGGCAAGGCCATAGCCTCAACCGTGAAGCGCTGGCGGACTTCCAGCGCCTGCAACGCCGTGCTCAAGCCGATGGCATTGACTTGCGCATTGCCTCGGCGTTTCGCTCCTTTTCCCGCCAGGCGATGATTTGGAATAACAAGTATCAAGGTGTGCGGCCTGTTTTTGATGCCCAGCAACAAGTGGTTGACCTGACTAGCCTGTCACCATTGGCACGCCTGCATGCCATTATGCTTTACTCGGCGCTGCCGGGTGCCAGCCGCCATCACTTCGGCAGTGATTTTGATGTCTGGGACCCAAGTGTGGTAGCCGAGGATTATCAATTGCAGCTCAGCCCGGATGAGTATGCCGACACCGGCCCCTTTGCCAATCTTAATCTTTGGCTCGGGGAGCACCTGCAGGAGTTTGGTTTTTATCGCCCCTATTTAAAATATCAGGGCGGTGTTGCCGCCGAGCCTTGGCATATCAGTCATGTAAGCAGTGCCGAGACGTTACAAGGTTGGCAAAACCCGGGCACCATAGCCGATGCACTGATTGAATCTGAGGTGGCAGGGAAAGAAGTGATTATTGCTCACCTTGATGAGCTCTATGAACGCTATGTGCTCACACTCTGCGACCCAGAATAAAGACTTCATAAAAAGCAAAAAGCAGCGCCAGTGCGCTGCTTTTCTTAAATTCTAACTTACTACTCTTGTTTATAACGCTCAAAGAAGCGACCTAAGCGCTGCATCGCCGGTTCCAACTCATCCTTATGAGGCAGAAATACAACACGGAAGTGATCCGGCTCCGGCCAATTAAAACCACGGCCATGCACCAAGAGGATTTTTTCCTGTTTCAGCAAGTCCAGCACCATGGTTTCATCATTGCTGATATTAAAGCGCTTGGTATCCACCTTGGCAAAAGCATAAAGCGCACCCTGAGGCTTGATACAACTGACACCCTGAATATCGTTCAACCCCCGCCAGGCAATATTGCGCTGCTCGTATAAACGACCGCCGGGCTCGATTAGCGCATCGATGGATTGCACCCCACCCAAGGCCTGTTGCACCGCATATTGAGCCGGCACATTAGCACATAAACGCATGGAGGCCAGCATGTCTAAGCCCTGAATAAGATCGCTCATACGCTGCGTTGGTCCGCTCAACACCATCCAGCCGATGCGCAAACCGGCAGCGCGATAGGTTTTCGCCAAGCCGTTAAAGGTGATCACAGGTACATCATCGCACAAAGAAGCAATAGAGCTGTGAGTGGTGCCGTCATAGAGAATCTTTTCGTAAATCTCATCGCTCAAAAGCAGTAAATTATGTTCGCGGGCCAAAGTGATTAACTCAAGCAAGAGCGCGTTGCTGTACACAGCACCGGTTGGGTTATTCGGGTTAATAAGCACCAAGGCCTTGGTTCTGGAGGTTATTTTGCTGCGAATATCTTCGATATCCGGGAACCAGTCCTGTTGCTCATCGCAGCGATAATGCACCGCCTTACCGCCGGCTAGGGTGACACAAGCGCTCCACAGGGGATAATCCGGCGCCGGGATGAGGATTTCATCGTCATTGTTCACCAGTGCCTGAGTGACCATTTGGATAAGCTCACTGACACCATTGCCGATAAAAATATTGTCTATGCTGAGGTTATGCAAACCGCGCTGTTGATAGTGCTGATAAACCGCCACTCGCGCCGAATACAAACCCTTGGAGTCGCAATAGCCCTGCGCTGAGCTAAGGTTGCGGATAATATCTTTAAGCATGTCTTCGGGCATATCAAAGCCGAAGGCCGCTGGATTACCGATGTTAAGCTTAAGTACCTTTTGCCCTTCATCTTCCATGGCCTTGGCGGCAGCCAATACAGGGCCACGAATATCGTAGCAAACCCCATGTAACTTCTGACTTTTTAATATTTCTGACATGCCTTCCCCCTTCAAATTATTACCGTTAGATTATCGACACAAGAGGGAAATAGCTATATACGATATGCCCTTAGCTATGAATTAATTTCAATTTGTTGTTGCCACTGTTTGAGCAGCACAATGCTTTGCTCTATCACGCCGGGCAGCGCATCAATTTGCGCCTGTAATACTTGGCGCTCACCCTGGCTCAAGCCATGCTCTATGATGCGCGCCGTGTCCGCCAAGGTGACGGCGCCAAATTGGGCGGCGTTAGATTTTAAACTATGGATATTGCGAATAGCATCGCTTTGCTCCGTGTCCAGCGCTTGCTCAAAGGCTCCATGTAAGCGGCTGAATTCACTGAAACAAAATGCCAAGGTGTCATCGAAATGCTCGCCTAGTAAATCTTGCATCGCCATTAAGGCCGATTCATCAATTTTTATATCCATGTTATCCGTTTTCCTTCGTAAATCAGCGCCCAGAATAGCAAATGCACACCTTGGAGCAAATAGCGAAAACCAGTACAATAACGCCATATATCAGTAAAACCCAATGTCACTATGGCTCGCCCTCTTTGCTCTCACTGTCATTACCCGCCCAGCAGCTGTGTTTGCCCCTATATCAGCAAGGTAAACAACCGCATTAAGCTTTGGGTTTTGCAACATCCTCACGAACAAAAGCAGGCCAAAAGCACCACTCCTTTGTTACAACTGGGTTTGACCAATATGCAGCTGTGCGTGGGCGAGCACCCTGAGGACTTTTCCGAAGTACGCGCCATTGCCGATAAAGCCTGCGCGCTCTTATATCCCAGTGACACAGCGGAGCCGGTGAAGCAATGCACCGCACCCTTTGAGCATATTATTGTCCTCGATGGCACCTGGAGTAAGGTGCATAGGTTATGGCAACAAAATCCCTGGCTACATAAGCTAAAGGCGCTGAGTTTTGCTCAGGTTCCTGCCAATCGCTACCATATTCGCAAGGCCAACCGTGAGCAAAGCCTGTCAACACTTGAGGCCAGCGCTTATTGTTTAGCGCAATTAGAAGGGCTCGACACCCGCCCCTTGCTGAACTTGCTTGATGGCTTTGTCACCATGCAAACCAAGCAGATGCCCGCCGCCGTTAAGCAGCGTTATCAAAAATGACCTCATCGCTTATGGCGGATAAGTACCGCCGCGGTCCGGATTATCGCTTTGGCGTGGATGTGGATTTTAGTGAGGTGCGTACCACCTTTGGCCTGCGGGCCATCAGTGTGGGACGCTGGGTCAATAATGAAGAGCGCCAAAGAGCAGCAAACCTGGTTTACGATGCCTTAGCGGATCTCACCCAAATACTGGCGGTTCCTCCAGAAGTCATTGGCCTGCGCCAGAGCTTAACCCTGGCCTTTGCACAAGGCGGCCGCCTTGGGGTCCAAGCCCATTACCAAAGCAGCACCCGCACCCTGGCTTTGGCTAAAAACGCCGGCAGTGGCGCCTTTGCCCATGAATGGTGGCATGCCTTTGATCATTACATTAGCCGTTTTTTATTTACCGGGCCGACGCCGCAGCGCGCCTTTGCCAGTAAACTCTGGCTTAGCCGCAATGACTATAATGAGCACCGACTTAATCAGCCCCTGTTACAACTCTTGCCCCATATCCTGTTAAACGAGCAGCGCACAGATAGCTCCGCCTATTTAAAGCGCTGTGCTCTACTTGATGCCAGTGCTGGTCAATATTATCTGGCCATGCCCGAAGAGCTGAGCGCTCGTGCATTTGAACACTATGTGCAAAATGCCGAGATAAAAAACCAGTATTTGGTCAGTGGCACCAAGCAGGGGGAATTGGCACGCCTGGGCGCCTTCCCCAATGACCAAGAAGCGGCGCAACTGGCACCCTGCTTTAGCCGCTATTTTGCCGCCTTAGGAAGCTCAATAAGCCGAGCCCCAAAGGCTATAGAAAGGAGCACAAAACCTTATTAAAGAGGATCTCTGGTTATGGTACAGATAGTCTCTCCACCTATTTCACTGCAACTCAGAAGTTTGTCACCCCCAGTATAACCTAAGCCTTCACCATAACTTATTGGTACACCTAATCTTCTGGCGGCGTCCAGCATACGCGCAATGCCATCGTTGCCTTGTTGGGTAAATCGATACGAACCCTTTGTATAGTGAGTTGCATTAGTTGAGATAGTATTGTTATCACTGTCCCTACCCTCCATAAACTTCAATCTTATCGTGCCATCTTTATCGATCCCTTCTAACCGAAGGAGAGCCGTGCTGTGATCACTCAAGGGCACTTCAACGACGATTTTTACATTGGGGAGAGTGCCTGTCACGGAAGCTGCTGCGGCTAAGAACTCAGACATTTTATCAGTAAATGTCATGTTTTCGTTGTAGTAGTCGGCAAGATCATTTTCTTTGTAGCTTACACCAACCAATGAATAGGCACTGTCGACGATATTGCTAGGAATAACTGTATCTTGCAAATTAGATTTTATAGCATGATATCCGTATACGGCTGCACTAAACTTTGTTGACTCAATTGAACTTAACGCCAGTGGCGTAACATAGTATTCCCTCTCCGCTATAGATAAAGACATTATGCCCCCTTCATCCAATAATTCAGAGCTGCCACTGTATTTTTTTATAACGTTATGTTCGTAATTATAGATATAAAAGTTTGCTGGGATAGCTTGTATGCTGTGGCTCTTGATAAGTGCAATAACGCGCTGTTCATACTGAGAGTTTGTGAAACAAGTATTGCATACATCCTGAATTACTTGACTGTTCGCATTAACTAATGGCGCGATTAATAGCGAACCCAAAATAATTACTTTACATATATACTTCATAAATCAAACTCCATTTAAAAACATAAACCAAACAAAATGGTAACACCATGTTAAAAAAACAAATAAACCTCCATTATGTCCATTTATGGACGTTTAGCTATCAATGAGCATCAAACACTTGCAATGCGCAAATCCTCTCCTACAGATTATCCTGACAGCTTATTGCTGCCCTTCATCACCAATTCGGCTTGCCAGGGCACTGTTTTGTCCCTTGTATTTGGCGTCTACACGGGCGTTATAGGGCTTTTCCGCCGGGCTTGAAAGGGTTTCAAAGCTCAGTGCACCGATTTTCATATTCGGGCGCAGCGCCAATGGCAGCTTACCGGAATTATAAAACTCAAGTACGATATTGCCACTCCAGCCCGGATCGATGCGGTGTGCGGTCACATGCACCATCAAGCCCAAACGGGCCAAGGATGAGCGGCCATCAAGCCAACCAACGATGTCCGCCGGCAGGGTCACAGATTCATAGGTAATGGCCAAGGCCAGCTCGCCCGGGTGCAGGAAAAACGCATCGCCCTCTTTGATGACGATTTCATCGCTCATAATGGACTCCATCGCCGCGTTAAGCTGCTCTTTTGGGCCACTTAAGTCTACATACGGCGCGCAGTGATCCTGAAACACGCGAAATTTATTGCCCAGGCGCAAATCGACGCTGACGCCTGAGATCATCTGCTCGTCGGGCTGCGGGGTGATCACAATGCGCTGATCGTTTAGGTATTCTTTTATATGGGTATCTGATAAACGCATGGTTAGTCGTCCGTTATAATAATTTCTACGCCCTGTTGAGCGCCTTGTTGATAATAAAGCTGGCTGGCGCACAGGCGCGCCGCCGCGGCAAAATAAGCCGCCATATCCTGATAGTCGTCGCTCAGGTCACCGCCTTGCTCGGAGCATTGACGAATTTCCATCGCCAGTGGTAATTGCGCCAAAATAGGCACGCCATAGCGCTGGGATAGCTGCACCGCCCCATCGGCGCCGAAAATATGGCTCGACTCGCCGCAGTGGGGGCATTGGAACTGGCTCATGTTTTCCACCAGACCTATAATGGGCACGCTCACCTTATTGAACATGGCCACCCCTTTTTGCGCGTCGGCCAGGGCTAAATCTTGTGGTGTGGTGATGATCACCGCCCCCGATGCCGGTACCTTTTGCGACATGGTCAACTGAATATCGCCGGTCCCCGGAGGCATATCGACAATAAGATAATCCAGCTCGCCCCACTGGGTTTCATTCAACAGTTGTACCAAAGCCTGGGATGCCATGGGCCCGCGCCACACAGTGGCATCGTCCGGGTCCACTAAAAAGCCGATAGACTGAGCTTTTAAGCCATGGGCTTCCATGGGCAGCAGGGTTTTCTCATCTTTGGCCTGAGGTTTCTGACCTTGCAGACCCAGCAATAAGGGAATAGAAGGACCATAAATATCGGCATCAAGAATGCCAACTCGCGCTCCTTCGTGGCGCAGTGCCATGGCCAGATTGACGGCACAGGTGGATTTACCCACACCGCCCTTGCCGGAGGCGACCATAATAATGTGTTTAATCTTGGCAAAACGCGGTTTTTCCGCCAACTGCACTTCAATGTCCACCTGTATCTCGCGGCTCAATTGCTCGCTTAAAAAAGCACCGAGTTCCGGCGCTTCCTGGGCACAGGCGAAGGGCATAACAAGCCTGCATAAACCTTGCTCACAGCTGGCCTGTACTGCCGACTCTGGCACCCCTACGGGGAAGGCGGCGCTACGATAGCGACCCAGATGTTGCCTATATTCTTGCTGCCATTGTGAACCCCGTCGTTTTGAAAACAAAGAGGGTTTTTTACCTGAGCCTAATCCAAACATAGTAACTGCATAAATAATTAAAGAAGCGTAATGAAATGTGCCGCTAAATTATGTAACATTCAGGGCATTAACACCAGTCTATTCACCCTAGGCAACGAATCTTCATCGCGCTACAGCGCCTTGATTCGATGATCTGGGTGTTCCTATCTGAGATGGAATAAGCACCTTATGGCAAAGAGAAAAATTCTCATTACAAGCGCCCTGCCTTATGCAAACGGTCCTACACACCTGGGCCACATGCTTGAGTACATTCAAACCGATATTTGGGCTCGCTTTCAAAAGTCCCAAGGACATGAAACCTATTATGTGTGTGCGGACGATGCCCACGGCACGCCAATTATGCTAAACGCACAGAAGCAAGGGATCAGCCCTGAGGAAATGGTTGCCAAGGTTAGCGTTGAACGCCAACGTGACTTTGCCGATTTTAATATCGAATTTGATAACTACCACAGCACCCACTCGGATGAGAATAAAGCGCTAAGCGAGCTTATTTATAACCGCCTTAACGACGGTGGCTATATTAAAAAGCGTACTATTTCGCAGTTGTTCGACCCGGAAAAACAAATCTTCCTACCGGATCGTTTTGTGACCGGCACCTGCCCAAGCTGTGATGCAGAAAACCAAAACGGCGACAGTTGTGATGCCTGTGGCGCCACCTACTTGCCGACCGAACTAAAATCGCCGCGCTCTGCAATGTCAGGCGCCACTCCAGTGCTGCGCGACTCGGAGCATTATTTCTTCGACCTGCCTGCTTTTGAAGGCATGCTTAAAGGTTGGCTGCATTCGGGCAGTATTCAAGATGAAATGGCCAACAAGCTAGACGAATGGTTTGCCGATGGCCTGCAGCAGTGGGATATCAGCCGCGATGCGCCTTATTTCGGTTTTGAAATCCCAGGCGCGCCGGGTAAATACTTCTATGTGTGGTTGGACGCCCCTATAGGCTATATGGCCAGCTTTAAAAACCTGTGTGATAAAAACGGTATCGACTTTGACGCTTTCTGGCGTGAAGATTCCGATGCTGAGCTGTATCACTTTATCGGTAAAGACATTATTTACTTCCATAGCCTGTTTTGGCCAGCCATGCTTGAAGGCGCCGGTTTTAGAAAGCCGACCAATGTTTTCGCCCATGGTTTTGTAACCGTCAATGGCGCCAAGATGTCTAAGTCAAAAGGCACCTTTATTAAGGCTCGTACTTACTTAGATCATCTCGACCCTGAATACTTGCGTTATTACTTTGCCGCCAAACTAAGCGGTGGTATTACTGATTTGGATTTAAACCTGGAAGATTTCGCCCAGCGCGTTAACTCAGATCTAGTCGGTAAAGTAGTAAATATTGCCAGCCGCTGCGCCGGTTTTATCACCAAGAAATTCGATGGCAAGCTAAGCGACACCAATGCCGAGCCAGCCCTGTTAGCCGAGTTTGCAGCAGCCAAAGACAGCATTGCCGAGCACTATGAAAACCGTGAATTTGGTCGTGCAGTACGCAGCATTATGGCCCTGGCCGATAAAGCCAACCAATATATTGATGCACAAGCGCCTTGGGTTTTGGCTAAAAACGAAGACACGGCGCAGCAAGCCCATGAGGTATGCAGCGTGGGTCTGAATCTGTTCCGTATCCTGATGACCTATCTGCGCCCAATTTTACCGGGCATGGCCGCTAATGTTAGCGACTTCTTAAACGATGAGCTGGCTTGGGATGGTGTCGATAAGCCGCTGCTAGGTCAGCCTATCAATAAGTTTAAAGCGCTGATGCAGCGTGTGGAAATGGATAAGGTCAACACCATGGTTGATGAATCAAAAGAAAGCCTGGCGCCACAAAGCCAAGCACTCGAGCAAGTAGCCGACAACGGCGAGTTAAAAAAAGACCCGCTGGCGGATGAAATCGAATTTGATGACTTTGCCAAGGTAGACCTGCGCGTGGCCCTTATCGCCAATGCCGAGCATGTTGAAGGTGCCGATAAGCTGCTTAAACTAACCCTAGATTTGGGTGGTCAGCAACGTCAGGTATTTTCCGGCATTAAATCTGCGTACAGCCCAGAGCAGCTGATTGGCAAACTCACTGTAATGGTTGCCAACCTTAAGCCACGTAAGATGCGCTTTGGCCTTTCTGAAGGCATGGTGCTGGCGGCAGGCCCTGGCAAGGATGAAATCTACCTGCTGGAGCCTCATGACGGCGCCAAGCCAGGTATGCGAGTGATGTAAGCATTACTGCGTGTCAGCACACAGACTCAAGGCCAGCATCACGCTGGCCTTTTCTATTTATGTACCAAGATCACCTTACCTATATTGGCGTTTTGCGCTAAACGCTGATGGGCTAGCTCTACTTCTTCCCATGGATAAACCGAGTCAATCACAGGAGTTAACTCACCACTTTGCATGCCCGCCTCACACCTTTGAAGCAGCTCTTTAACCAAAACTGATTTATATTCGCTGCTGCGATTACGCAAGGTAGAGCCGATTATTGATGCACGTTTTTGCAAGACCCTGGCGACATCCAGTTGCTGGCAATAACGCCCGCCAAGCATGGCTAAAATAACGATTTTACCGTCTTGAGCCAACACCTTAAGATTGGCATTAAGATAGTCACCGGCGACTGGGTCTATCACCAAGTCGGCATTCAAACCCTCGGCACGCATTTGCTCCCACCAATCGCTTTGACGATAATTTATCGCCACATCGGCACCTAGTTGCAAGCAGGCCTGGCGCTTTTGCTCACTGCCCACAGTGACCACCACCTTGGCGCCAAAATACTTGGCCAACTTAATCGCGGCCGTGCCAACGCCACTGGCACCACCATGAACCAAGAGGGTGTGCCCGGCGCCAAACCCAGGATACTGACGCAGAGCATCATAAGCGGTTAAAAACACCTCACAAAAGCCCGCCCCTTCCAAGGCGCTAAAATTAGCAGGTAGCGTCAGACAGTGACCCTGATCCACGGCCACATATTGACCATAACCACCACCAGCGCACAGCGCCATTACCTCTTGACCCAGCCATTTATTGTCGGCTCCCTCACCCAAGGCAACCACTTCACCGCACACTTCTAACCCTAAAGTAGGACTATCCCCGGGAGGGGGCGGATAATGGCCTTGGCGCTGTAATAAATCGGCGCGATTAACGCCCGCTGCACTGACTTTTATCAGTAATTGCTCTTTTTTAGCCTGAATCCTTGTTGACTCGACGATAACTAGCTGTTTATTTTCATTTAAATTAATTGTTAGCATTGTGTAATACCAAATTGTCGTAGTATGATTGAGATTGTACCTGTTAGGATAGAACTACAACTAAAATAGTAATTATGAGCCGCTACTGAGAAATTAACTAGAATATTTTTATTAGAATTTGTACTCGGTAACTGTTTTAATGCTATCCTAAAAAAATCTGCTGGGAGGATAGATTGATGACTCAATATAATGAAATAAAAGCCATTTGTGACGAGCTGCATCGCGCCGGTACACCAATCACACTGGAAGTTTTATTACAACGTGTTAACGGTGAGCGCTCGAGCGTACTTGAACATTACCGCCAATGGCGCAGCGAGGACCGCTCCGCTCGTCCACAAGATACACAACAACCGACCCAGGTAAGCGGTATGGATATTGAGTTCTCAGAACAATTTGTGAAGGCTTTTAAGGCACAATCTCAGGCTTTTGCCAATGCCCAGCTCGCCCCAGTACAGGCACAGCTAGAAGAAATGGTTCAGGCCGAGCAACTCGCGGTGCAAAGTCTAGATAACTTGCAGCAGCAATATCAGCAACTATCCCAGCAAAATGAAGAACTAAACAACAAGGTTGCCGCCCGCCAAGAGCAAATTGATGCCCAAGCAGCCGAATTAGCACAACAGCAACAGCAACTGGCCAGCGCTGAACAGCAACTTGAAGCAGCCCAGTCAGAAAACGAACAAAAAATTGCTACCCTAAAACAGCGTATCGATAACTTCGATAATGATTATGCCGCCCTTGCCCAAGAGCGCGATGAATTACTGCAACAACGTGACGAACTAGTCCACAAACACAGTCAGTTAGAGCAGGAAAAATCCGATATCGACGTGCAAATCGAACGTTTGCAGCAGCAAATAGAAGAGCAGCAGCCTTTGGTTGAGCGCATGAAAACCGAAAACAGCATGCTCAAAGAGCAAAGCGCCATCGCCGCCAAGCACCAAGAGAGCCAGCGCGAAGACATTCGTCAGCTACGTGAGCAAAACAAGGGACAGACTCAAGAGCTACAAGAGCTTAAAGAGACCCATGCGCAAGCCCAGCAAGAAAATGACAAGCTGCATGAGCAAGTGCGTTTCTTAAAGAATAACTCGGCGTCTACCATTGAGCGTTTGACCGCCAGTAACGATCAATCCCAGCAAAAAATCAGAGAGTTGGAAGAGCGCTTAGCGAATAAAGACGCTGAAACTCAGGGTATTATCGATGAGAATAAACGCCTTGGTGAACAAATCACCTTCTTGAAGCAAAATTCAACTTCAACGCTGGAGCGCTTGTCTAAGAGTGCAACCCTGGCGCAAAGTCGTCTTAGCGAACTGGAGTCAAGCCTGGCTGAAACCCATGCCGAGCTTGAGCGTTTGCGCACGGAGGACAATGAAGAAGCAAAAAAGTACATGGGTGATGGCATGAGTTCCGCCCAAAGAGCATAAAAAATGAGGCGCCGAGTTGGCGCCTTTTTACAATTTATGCCCACTGCCATCACCACAACTTTTCTCCCCTTGCCAATAACTTTCGCTGCTGCGCCCGCGCGGCGGCAAATACCAATTCTGTTAAGTATGTGATCAGAGATAGCGCTGGATAAATGATGTGATAACAAGGCGGGATCTTTCTTATGTAGTTATTCTCCATAAAAAAATTCCAACACAGTTAGCATGATATTTAGCCTGCTAGAATGATTAGCTATTTAAGTGAATTGGTATAATCACTATCAATAATGAAAATACCTTAAGCCGTTGCTGTGGTTAGCTTTATCCTGGCGGCTAGGATAGAGTATTGGTTAGATAATATTCTTGTGGATGAAGCATGAACTTACGTCAGGTCGATCTTAATCTATTGGTGTATTTGCATATCCTTATCGAGGAGCGCAGCGTCTCTGCGGCGGCAAACCGGCTGGCACTGACACAAAGTGCCATGAGTAACGCCTTAAAACGGCTGCGCGACCTGTTTGGCGACCCTTTATTGGTGCGCAGCGGCAGTGTCATGATGTGCACCGAAAAAGCCTTGGCGTTGCAGCCCCAGTTAGAACACTTTCTGACCCTGGCGCAGGCTATCACTACACAAGAGCAAGACTTTGACCCAAGCAGCAGCGAACATACCTTTCGCATTATGGCCAATGAGTTTTTGGTAGCCTCTTTGCTCGTGCCCTTTATTAGCGAGGTGCTCAGTGCCTATCAGGGCATTAATATCGACCTGATCAATCCCAGTGATGTCACCCTAAGCGAGCTTGAACATGGCCAGGTCGATATCGCCATTGACCGTTTTACCCGTATGCCCGCCTCGTTTCATCAGGCCACTTTGTGGCGAGACAACTACTGCTGCCTTACCGCCAAGACGCACCCGCTACAACAAAACCTGGAGCTCGAGACCTATCTGGCCAACCCGCATGTATGGCTTAACCGCAGCGGTTTTGGCCCAGAGCCGATGATCAAAAACCGTGAGCCGCAAAAATTAGGCTGGGTTGATCAAGCTCTGGTGCAATTAGGTGAGCGTCGAAATATTCGCGTCTACGCCCGCCATCACAGCCTGATCCCCGCATTGTGTGCAGACTCACAGCTCATCGCCACTTTACCAAGGCGCCTGGCAGAACATATTATCACCACCAGCAAGGCGCCTTTGGCCCTGTGTGCCGTACCCTTCCCCATAGTGCCCATTGGCGTCTCCATGCTCTGGAGCCCATTGGTACACCACAGCCCGGCCCATATCTGGCTAAGACAACAATTACAAAGTTACACCTAGATAATTTATAGCATCAATACCTGATATCGATATCATCCATTTCATTAATAGAGTGTTTGGCTCTAAGGTAAGTTATACCAATTCTGTTAAGTATGTGATCAGAGATAGCGCTGGATAAATGATGTGATAACAAGGCGGAATTTCTCTTATGTAGTTATTCTACATATAAAAATTTCAACACAGTTAGCGCGATATTTAGCCCGCTAGAATGATTAGCTATTTAAGTGAATTGGTATTACAGCAACAACAAGCCGATGGAGGCACCCATGCTAAGACGCCAATACAAACACTACGACTGCATTCATATTAATACTGAATTAGATCTTTTTATTCGCACTCAGCTGCAAGCCTGTGCTTCGCCCATGAACCTTGAAGAGTTTTATCAAGCCTTGGCACAGCTTAATGATGAGTTTGGTGGCCGTTGCCGCGCCTGTGGCGACAACAAGGTGACCTTGGATGCGCTACGCGAGCACTACCCGAACGCCGCCAGTGTCAACAACACACAAGCGGATATTCTTGATGAAAACAACTGCCCTATTCCGGTCTCCATGCTGTTTATCATGCTTGATGAACTTGGTCTGGCGCCGCGATTAGGCAGCAAGGACGCCGCTCGTCTGCGTGCCCGCCAATTGCTTCAAGGTGCGATTGCCGCTTAATTAAAACAGCTTAGGCTTTGTTTAGCATGGCAAGGCCTTAATTATGGCGGCGATCACCATTTTTGTGGGTACGCCCTGCTCCAAGCTGCTGCGCGTATCCAGTTGGAACAGCTGTTCATGGCTGGCAACCACCTCAGTTAAGGCGGCAAACAGGCTTGATGCCGCCGCATTCAACTGCAAGTGCTCTAACATCAAGACCGCCGCCCAAACACTGGCACAGGGATTGGCCAGACCGCTGCCGGCAATACGCCGAAATGGCCCATGACTGGGCTCAAACAAGGCCAGCTCATGGTTACAATTGACGCTCGGGATAATACCCACGCCGCCGACCAGGGATGCCGCTAAATCGGCGATAAGATCTCCCGCCAGGTTATTGCACACCATCACATCGAAACTGTCGGCCTGTTGTGGCAGCCTCTGCATCACCTGATCCAGCATCATCTGCTCAACTTGTATCTCAGTGCCCCCGGCACCGGGCAAAAGATAGTGCTGCTGACAATCACTTACTGTCAGTTGATATTCTTTACGCAAATAATCAAGCGCCCAGCGTTGGAATTGACCTTCGGTGAGCTGCCAGGCATTACTTTTATGCACCAGGGTGATTTTTTTTCGCCTCTGACTAATGGCATAGTCGGCAGCTTGTTTTATCAGCCGCTCGGTGGCCGCTTGTGAGCAGTTTTTAATGGCAAGAGCGCAGTTATCAACAAAACGTAGCCTATGATAGCCAAGCTCCTGCTCCAATACCTCAATCAAACGCCCTGCATCCGGGCTATTGGCAGCCAGCTCAATACTGGCAAAGCTGTCTTCGCTGCATTCACGAAAGACCACCAAATCTATGCCATCGGGATTTTTGAGCGGTGAAGGTAAACCGGGTATGGTCTTGATCACCCGCATATTGCAAAACAGATCCAGCTCTTCACGCAGGGCAATATTAAGCGAACGAAAGCCGCCGCCAATGGCACTACTCATGGGCCCTTTCAATGCTACCTTAAGTTCACGCAGCGCCGATATGGTGGCCTGCGGGAACCATTCGCCATCTCCCTCTTTGGCTGCCTGCTCGCCGAGTAATAACGGCTGCCAGCTGATTTTCTGGCTATCGCCATAACAGCGCTTAAGTACAAGATCCACCAACCCTCGCACCAAGGGCATCACATCCGGGCCTATGCCATCGCCATCTATATAGGCTACCGCTAAACTCTGCTGCTGTGTCATAAGGGTGTTCCTAGGGTCTGTTTATCTTTGCGGTTTACTTTATGTTCAATCTAAACGCATTCTGATGAATATAATCACTAATTTATGTGGTCAAATTCATCCATGAAGCTTGGTTACATCGCGCATCCATGCGCTCACCTCGCTAAGCTGCGAAGCATTGCTTCGGTCTTGCTCGCCTATGTTCATAGCGAGTAACACAGAGCAGGATGCGTTTAGATGAACCCGTAGGGCAGCGCTTGTAGCGCATTTCTACTGCGTTGTTACATGTTTATGTAGAATAACTACACCACACATGTGCCGCCTTGTATAAATACACTACAAACTGCTGCAGAAACAAACAACAAAGGTCAACAGACCCTGGTCACTTTTTTTAAGTTATACCAAGGTCTTAGTTAGTTTGCTAATTCCAGGCTAGCGTATTGATTATTCATTATATTAATAGCGCGATAGGTGCACATAGCTGAGCCTGGCATTTACAAATTTATATATATTTCATGGCCTAAGATACTAGCGGTGCTAGACTCAAAAAGTTGATCAGTATTAGCGGTAACTTGTATGCGGTATCTAAGAAATCATTTACAACAAGGTTTTCGACAGCGACCTTGGCAGCATCTAACCCTAGGGATCGCTCTGCTTCTTTCCAGCACAGCTTACGGGCACAACAAAAGCATTACCTGGCTCACTCTGGATTTCGAGCCCTACTATATTTTCAATGGCGCCAGTGTCGGCCAGGGGCGCGATGAGCAAGTGATCCGCTTACTGCAACAGCAGTTACCGGAATATGACTTTAAATTTATGGCCATTCCCAGCAGCCATTTATTAACCGAGCTGCGCCATAAACAAAGCACCTATTGTTTATTATCCCTGTATAAAACCGAGCAACGCCGCTCTGAATTGCACTTTAGCGATCAGTATTCCACCATAGGTTTATCACCGGCTCTGATCATGCACAAAGAAGTGGCGCAGCAATTAGGCTTAACTCCAGGCGCACCTCAGTCTTTGACTCATTTGTTGAGCGAGCATCATCTGCGTTTAGGCCTGCCTATGGGCCGCTCCTACGGCAATGAGCTCGATACTGTAATAGCCCAAGTGCCTAAATCCCAGTTAACAACCCGACCTGGGCGCGATGTGCTTGCCAGCCTCACCTATATGCTGGCCAAAAAGCGTCTCGATATCTTGCTAAGTTATCCCAGCGAATATCAATATCTAAGCGAGAAAATGGGGTTAAATGAGCAGCTCAGTATTTTCCCTATCAGCGAAGCACCGGCCCTAAGCTATGGCTATATCGCCTGCAGTAACAATGAATTAGGAAAACAACAGTTAAAAGTATTGGCACCGGCACTGCAGCAGGTGGTGGCAAGCGATACCTACAAGGATGTGATGCTGCAATGGTTACCCACGGCATTAAGACCACGCCTACAACAAGCGCTGTAGGCGTGTGAGAAGGAAGGGTTATTTACGCACGCCTTCGATAGACAGTTCAATTTCCACATGGGTTGAGGCCGGCCCTAGGTCTTGCTCTATGCCATAATCGGCCAGGGCAAAGCGAGTGTGGCCGCTAAAGCCGGCGCGATAGCCACCCCAAGGATCTTTACCTTCACCCACCTTGGTTACATCAAAACTGATAGGTTTTGTCACGCCATTTAGAGTGAACTCACCGCTTACCTTGGCATTATCAGCATCAGTAAACTCAATATTGGTGCTGGTAAAGGTGGCCGTTGGGTGTTTTTTCACATTGAGGAAATCACCACTGCGCAAGTGCTTATCACGCTCAGCATGATTTGAATCGACACTGGCGGTGTCGATCACCACCTTGATTTTAGACTCATTGGGCTTTTGCGCATCATAGCTGAAGTCACCGGAAAAGGTGTTAAAGCGGCCATAAAGCCAGCTATAGCCAAGGTGTTGAATTTTAAAATTTACAAAAGCATGGGCACCTTGGGTATCGATAACATAATCCGCAGCGCTGGCAGCACCACTGGCGGCCATCATGGCCGCAGCCAAAGTTAGTTTAGTTAGAGCTTTATTCACATTAATCTCCTTTTTTCGCTTTCAACATACGTACTAATGTCTGATCGCGATTAATAAAATGGTGTTTAAGGGCCGCCAAGGCATGTAAACCCGCAAGAATAACCAGGCTCCAGGCCGCGTTTTCGTGCACCATGCCGGCAATATCTTCTTGATTGTTAACAAACTCCCCTAGCGATGGAACGCTAAACAGGGAAAAAACCTCAATACCGCGACCATCTGCCGTAGATATAAGATAGCCAGAAATAAGTATCACCACCAATACCAGGTACAGAATTATGTGCACCCAATGGGCAAAACGATTTTGCCATATTAAGCTGCTGTCCACCGGTTGAGGCCGTACCTGAGTTAAACGCCAGAGCAGACGCAGCACTAACAGCAGCGCCAGGGTCAGGCCTATGCTTTTATGCAAATCAGCCGAGCCCTTATACCAGCTGTCGTAATAGCTTAAATCGACCATATACAGGCCTAAGCCAAAAAGTCCAAAAATGGCGATGGCCATCAGCCAGTGCAAAGCAATGTGCATCCAGCCATAGCCATGCTCAGTATTATTCAACATACTTCTACTCCTTATTAACTCTAGCTTATCCCAGCCAATGCCTTGTGAACATGGCGCCAAGGCGCTAAGTTCTGTGCATATATGCACAAAAAAAGACGTTTACTGAGATTACAAGCTCAGCTTAAATAGCCAGTCCTCGACCTCAACACCGCCAATACAATAACCATTATAGGCGCTTGCAACCTGGGTAAAGCCGCATTTAAGCAAGAGTGCGCGCGATGCCAAATTTCCCGCAGTAACCGTGGCCTTATATTGAGAAATAGCAAAATGCCGCTGGCCATGGACGATCAGAGCTTGTAAAGACTCACCGCCATAACCCCGGCCTTGATACTCGGGTAAGAGTAAAAAACCCAGCTCGGCGCTGTGCTCGTCTTGAGGTAAAAAGCCGGTTACTCCTATCTCCTTGCCGTTTTCGTTAAGTATTGCCCAGGCCCGCCAGCTATCAGCCTTTGCCTCTGATGCCAGCCGGGCGTCAAAGCGCTCTCTGATCTGCACAAGTTGCGGAAGGTCAGCGACATAGCGCATCACCTCAGGCTCTTGATGAAGCTGTAAAAAAAGTGGCCAATGCTCTTGGCGTAACGGCTGGTGTACCAGTCTTGACGACTCAAAAGAATCTAGCTGCATTAGCATCTCCCAAAAACAAAAAAGCCGAGCAACAAGGCTCGGCTTTCAAACTAGCATAACTTACTGGGTATTAAAGCTTTTTAATGCCCATGTTATACAGGGTAAAGCCATAGATATCGGCGTACTGCTCGATTATCTTACTAGTCGGCGTGCCTGCACCGTGACCGGCATTAGTTTCAATGCGGATCAACACAGGGTTTTCACCTTGGTGCTTAGCTTGCAGCTCGGCGGCAAACTTGTACGAATGCGCTGGTACCACGCGGTCATCATGATCGCCTGTGGTGATCAGAGTCGCTGGGTAGCTGGTGCCCGCTTTTACATTGTGTACCGGTGAATAGCCTTTAAGGTAATCAAACATTTCCTTGCTGTCTTGCGCCGTACCGTAATCGTAGGCCCAACCCGCACCGGCAGTAAAGGTGTGATAGCGCAGCATATCCAGTACACCTACTGCAGGTAAGGCAACCTTAAACAGCTCCGGGCGTTGCGTCATCACAGCACCTACCAATAGACCGCCGTTAGAGCCACCACGTACCGCAAGGTAATCACTTGAGGTGTAGTTATTAGCGATCAGGTACTCGGCCGCGGCAATAAAGTCGTCGAATACGTTTTGCTTTTGCATTTGCGTACCGGCTTTATGCCACTGTTTACCGTACTCACCACCGCCACGCAGGTTAGCTACAGCGTATACGCCGCCTTGCTCTAACCAGGCTGCCGTAGTGGCCGAGAAGCTAGGAGTCAGGCTCACGTTAAAACCGCCGTAACCATAAAGAATGGTTGGGTTTTTACCGTTCAGCTCAGTGCCCTTTTTAAAGGTCAGGATCATAGGCACCTTAGTACCGTCTTTTGAGCTATAGAAAACCTGCTTAGACTCATACAGCGCTGGGTCAAACTTGGCGCCTGACTCCTTATACACAACCGAGTCACCACTGTTCACATCAAAGCTGAAGATGGTGCTTGGCGTTTTATAGTTAGTGAAGCTGTAATATAAGGTGGTTTGATCTTTTTTACCGCTAAAGCCAGAAGCCGTGCCCATGCCAGGTAGCGCGATTTCACGTACTAGCTTGCCGCTTTTATCGAACTGCTTCACCTGTGAAATGGCATCAACCATATAACGCGCGAAGAAGAAGTCGCCACCTTTAGAGATGTTCAACACGTTTTCTGTTTCAGGAATAAGGTCCTGCCAGTTTTTAGCCGTTGGATCCTTAATATCAACGGTCACTACGCGCTTATTCGGCGCATCCTTGTTGGTCACGATAAACAGGGTATCACCCTTGTTATCCAGTACCGAGCTGTCGTAGGTCAGGTCGTCGATAATGGTAACCAGCTCGCTGTTTTCCTTGCTTAGGTCTTTAATAAACAGCTTGTTACCCGATGTAGATACCGCAGCTGAAATGACTAGGAAGCGCGCATCCGAAGTTACCTCGGCACCAACATAACGGTGTTTTTGCTCATCGCTGCCACCAAAGATAAGGGCATCGTCTTTTTGCGCCGTACCCAGCTTATGGTAGTAGAGCTTATGTTGGTCGGTTTTCGCCGACAATTCACTGCCCTTAGGCTTGTCGTAGCTTGAATAATAGAAGCCATCGTTACCAAACCAGGAAATAGCGCTGAACTTCACATCAACCAGGGTCTCACCAATTTGTTCCTTGGTTTTGGTATCCAGAATAATTACTTTACGCCAGTCACTGCCGCCTTCAGAGATTTGATAGGCTGCCAATGAACCATCTTCACTAAAGCTGATACCCGCCAGTGATGTGGTGCCATCGGCGCTAAAGGTGTTAGGGTCTAGGAAAACTTCCACTTCACCCTCACCCTTTTGGCGATACAGTACGTATTGGTTTTGCAGGCCGTCGTTTTTGTAGAAGTAGCTATAGTCACCTTCGGTGAATGGGGCGCTGACCTTTTCATAGTCCATCAGAGTCTTAAGGCGCTGCTTAAGTTCGTCACGAAACGGGATCTGCTCCAGGTAGCCAAAAGTAACCTTGTTTTGCGCTTCAACCCATTGTGCCGTCTCGCTGCTCATATCGTCTTCTAACCAACGATATGGATCTGCAACCTGCTGATCGAAGTAAGTGTCAACCACTTCACCTTTACGTGTAATTGGGTAGCTGATGGCCGCTGCTGCAACCTGAGTTTGCTCTACTTTTTGTTCTTGTTGGGCGCTTGCCTCTGCCGCCGGTTTTTCGTTGCAACCAGCTAGGGCCACACACACGGCCACAGCCAGTGTTCTTTTAAGCATAAAAAATCCATTCTTGTTGTAATAAATCGACTTACGTTAGCGGCTAGAGGGCCATTTGTCTAGTGTCTTGCGGGCAGGTACAAGGGATGAAAAAGATTTGTGGGGACTAAAAAAGAAGAAAACCAACTCGACGGGCGATGTTGGTTATCTTTGGCAGGAAAAACTATGACTAATTATTAACCTAATTGTGCAAAAGTGTCTCTATTGTTTCGTTATATAGATATACGCGTTTTGAATTGCAGCCAGGTACGGGCTAATAACAAAATGACCTAAGACTCACCCCGTTCCTTGGAGCTGAGCTTATCGCGAAAATCCAGGATTTTTGACACGCCGGCGCCGAGCTTCATCAAAGTGGAGAGTTTTTCAGGGCTTAAGCGCTGCAGCTCAGAGGCCCATTCGGTGATCATTTCCAGTAAATCATGGATTTCTAAGAGCCTTTGCTGGGCATAGCGTTCCTGCTGATCCCTTGGTTCATCAAGGAAGTTATCGCGCAACAGGCTCAAGGTCGGGTCAATTTCGCGCTTACGGCGCTGCTCAAATACACGGTTGGCCATTTGCCAAATGCTGCCCGCCGGCTGGTAATACTCTTTACGATCGCCCGGCTTATGCCGAGTGGCGATCAGCTGCCAGGAGTTCAGCTCTTTAATACCCATGCTGACATTACCGCGGGAAATATGCAGGGTTTGCGATAATTCATTGGCACTCAGAGGCTCCTCGCTGATAAGCAGCAGCGCATACATTTGGCCTATGGTGCGATTAAAGCCCCAGCGACTGCCCATCTCACCACAGTGCATCACAAAGGCCTGCATTTTATCTGTTAGTTCCATCACCAACCCCAAATGTTCATTATGTTCTGAAAGTACCTCATTCTAACAACTCCATTCAAGCATGTACTACACTTAACCTAGTCGACATCAAATAAAGCATAAAAAATCATCTTAAATACACATAGTTGCAGTTACAATAAGGACGATGTGATGAGAATCTCGCCTTCACAAACATAGGGGGACATATGTTTAATTATTCCGGTGCCAATGGTTCATATCAACTAACCCGACAAGGAGATGTGATAGTCAGCCAGTTCAGCGGTGCCATCAATGAGCGCATGATAGCCACTTTTGCCACTCAGTTAGAAACCCTGGTGAAAGAGCATCAGCTTGAACGTTGGGGTTATATCAGTAATTCCAAGGATGTACTTGCCGCTACACCCGAGGCACAAGTGCTTATGGTGTCTGTGGCCGAGAAGATGTTTTCCCATGGCTGCCAAGCCGCCGCCTTTGTGATCAACTCTGCCATTGTCATCAATCAGTTAGAACAAATTCGTCGTGCCTTGGGGCGCGCCAATAGCGCCAGCGATATCGTCTTTGAAAATTTCGATGACGCCCTTGTCTATATTCGCAATAAGCTCGCTGAAAACTAGCCTCCAGCCCTTTTTAGTCGCCTTCAAAGTTAAGGGCGCGCCGCCTCAATATATGCTCTAGCCCCTTTGTCAACAAAGGCAATTTGGTTGACAATCCCTGCCAAGACTCTAAGCTGCGCCTACACAAAGACAATAACAGGAAGGGTTATGAGCAACACCATTTATCCCATTGGCACA
Organism: Pseudoalteromonas qingdaonensis; assembly: GCF_038739665.1. Taxonomy (NCBI): domain Bacteria; kingdom Pseudomonadati; phylum Pseudomonadota; class Gammaproteobacteria; order Alteromonadales; family Pseudoalteromonadaceae; genus Pseudoalteromonas; species Pseudoalteromonas qingdaonensis. The sequence goes on from NZ_JBCGCU010000016.1 coordinate 52,747, forward strand.
CCGGGTGAACCCTGGGGCCCAGAGCACAAGCAGCAGTGGCTTGAGGCACAAAAAATCCACCGCAGTTATCAGGATGAAGTCGTCACTAAGATTCAGGCGCTAAGCGCTCAGTTTGAGATTATCGAATACGGACTGCTTGCTTATCAGCAAGACTACCCTCTCTTTGCTCTTAAGCATAAAAATTGGCAGGCCGGGCGCCCTATTGCCCTGGTTACCGGTGGCGTACATGGTTATGAAACCAGCGGCATTCACGGCGCTTTAGCCTTTGCCGCCGAGCTCACCCCAGAGCATAGCCAAGCCTTCAATATTCTTGTGGTTCCCTGTGTAAGCCCTTGGGGTTATGAAACCATTAACCGCTGGAACCCGGACGCAATCGACCCGAACCGTTCCTTTTATGAAGGTTCGCCGGCCCCCGAAGCTCAGTTGCTGCTCGACTTTATCGCCCCTTTTAGCAGCGATGTGCTGGTACATATAGATCTACATGAAACCACGGATACGGATAACTCCGAATTCCGCCCGGCCTTGGCGGCAAGAGAAGGTACGACCAATAACAATTGGAATATTCCCGATGGTTTTTATCTGGTGGCCGACACCGAGCGCCCACAGCCGGAATTCCAAAAAGCCATTAACGCCAAGGTGGCAACGGTCACCCATATTGCCGAAGCCGATATCAACAACCAGTTGATTGGCGTGCCCATTTCCGGCCATGGAGTGATTGAATACGCCGGGCGTAAACTTGGCCTGTGTATGGGCCTGACTTTAGCTCCTTATGTCACCACCACCGAGGTCTACCCGGATAGCCCACGCAGCACACCCGAAAACTGCGTCGCCGCCCAGGTTGCCGCCGTGGTTGGCGCCTTGGATTTTGTTCGCGCTTTATAAACAGCGCTTAGGGTTACAACCCTAGGGTCTGTTGACCTTTGTTGTTTGTTTCTGCAGCAGTTTGTAGTGAGTTTATACAAGGCGGCACATGTGTAGTGTAGTTATTCTACATAAACATGTAACAACACAGTAGAAATGCGCTACAAGCGCTGCCCTACGGGTTCATCTAAACGCATCCTGCTCTGTGTTGCTCGCTATGAACATAGAATGACTATGCATCATAACGAGCGTCGTGATCAGAATGCGTTTAGATTGAACATAAAGTAAACCGCAAAGATAAACAGACCCTAGGTAGACACAAATAATAAGACCCAGCGCTAAACTGGGTCTTTTTTTGCTGGCTATCTTGCTGAAGCTACTACTTATAAAAACGGGTTTCTTTGCGAATACTCTGCTGCTCGCCGTCACGTTCACTGATCACAAAGCTAAAGGGTGTGACCTTACGCTCGAGTAATTCACCATCAATGCGCACCGTGACCGGCACCTCTTTTTGCTCACCCGGTTGCAATCTTAATTGCCCGTGCAGCTGCAACTGACCCTGCTCCAAACCCTCAAGACTCAAGGTATATTCCTGAACTTGCTGGGATTTATTGATTATAGAGATACGATACGGGTTTTCCACCTGCCCCTGATAATCAACCCGGGATAACTCTCCCCTGTCGCGCGTGATATAAGCTTCCAGCGCCGTACGGCCATTGAGCCAGATAGCCATCACCACAAACACCAGCACAGTCATCAAGGCATAACCCACCAGCTTTAAGCGCCAAATTGATGTCCGGCCACCGTTTTGCTGATGCTCACTGCGATAGGCGATTAAGCCCTTAGGATAATTAAATTTCTCCATGGTTTGGTCACAGGCATCGATACACAGGCCGCAGTTAATGCACTCGTATTGCAAGCCATTACGTATATCTATGCCAGCTGGGCACACCTCAACACACAGATTACAGTCGACACAATCTCCTAACCCCAGTTGTTTCGGGTCAGCCTTGCGCTTTCTTGGCCCTCTGGCTTCACCTCTGTCCTGATCATAACTTACAACCAAGGTGTCTTTATCAAACATCACGGATTGAAAACGCGAATAGGGGCACATATAGATGCACATCTTTTCCCGCAGCCAACCGGCGTTACCATAGGTGCACAGGGTAAACAGGAAAACCCAGAATAAGGTGATACCACCCCAACTCAAGTCCAGCAGGTCGCTATACAGTTCGTGCGCGGGAATAAAGTAACTCATAAAGGTGGTGGCGGTGAAAAATGCCATCAATAACCACACCAGATGCTTGGCGCCCTTGCGTGTCAGCTTATCGGCACTCCAGGGCTGAGCGTCGCGTTTTATACGTTGGTTGCGGGTGCCCTCAAGGCGGTGCTCAACCCAGGTATACATTAGCATCCACACGGTTTGTGGGCACATATAGCCACACCAGACACGGCCCAGCCAGTTGGTAATAAAAAAGAGCGCAAAGGCCCCCGCCATAAAGAGCCAGGCGACCAGCATAAAGTCCTGCGGAAAAAAGGTGGCGGAAAAAATTCTAAACTGCTGCTGGGCAACATCGAATAACACTGCCTGCTGGCCCTGATAACTCACCCAGGGCAACCCGATAAAGGCCAGCATCAAACACCAGCTTAAAATACGGCGAATACGCTGAAAGCGCCCCTTTTGCTCACGTACATAAATCGGCCCGGATTGCTTATAGGGCTTAATGATCAGGTCTTCTTCTTTAACATCAAATTTCATATTACTTGCTTTTACTAACTAGGGAACACAGCCCCTATCGCAAGTGTTGTGCCAGGTAAGATTCAAACTCAACACGTTGTTTTTATTGGCTATTTTCAAATTGGAGAGCAAGTTAGGTAACGACATTCCGCCACCAGTATCGAAATATCGTCACCCCAACTAAAAACGCGCAGAAAGGTGCTCTATAAGGAGGCCTGACAGGTTAACCAGAGAAAGAGCGGTGTATCTAATTGAATGAGGGTTGATAGTGACGTTGTATACTCGCAAACTGTTAGGAGCTAAGAGCGGACGTCAGAGCTAAGAGCGGACGCTCACTTTTTTACTGAAAATACTGTCTATATACCCACAACCCTTTAGTTTCTCCCATAGTCAGGAAAACGACCCAATGGGTCGTTTTTGTCTTGCCCACACCTCTAAAACTTCGAACAACTTAAGTTCTGGCAAACACTTCTTAAATTTGATATCAATAGCCAGAGGATAAAAACGAGACAGATTACGATAAAAAACGACCCAATCGCTCGATATTATAATTTATGCGTATAGAAAGGAGAAATAAATGGGATTTTTTTCAAGTATAAAGCAGGGAGCTTTCCTTACTCAATGCAAGGTTGCGTGTTTAAAGCATGGTTTTGAGAAAGCTAGTGCCGAATTGTATGTCGATATGGGGGCGGAAATGTTGCTGGATTGCTATAACAACAATTTAAAGCCAGAAGCCGCTCTCGGAGTGCTAAGCGTTATGGTGTTAAAAGACAAATCAGGTGTACCAATGCAAATGTTAGGTGCAGCTGATAGATACGCAAGATCTTTTATTAATTCTTATCCTTACGAAGCAATGACAAGTCAACTTCGAGACGCCTTGGCTGTTGCTAAAAACGCATAACAAGTTGCTTCAGTTCGTTGCGGCCCTTCAGGCCTGCACCGGACTGTCACCGCTACGCGGCGCCTGCCGTTGAGTAAAACGTTAGCTGCTGGACTTAAGGCCCCACTGTCACACTTCGCCCCACTCAAGCTATCCGCGGCAGATCCCAAGCTTTTTCATCTTCGAGCGTAAGGTACTTGGCGCCAATGCCAAGACTTCTGCGGCGCCGCCACGGCCATTAATACGGCCCTGGCATTGGCTTAACACCTCTTCGATATATTGCTTTTCGTGCTCGGCCAGAGTCTGCATGGCGCCATCTAAAGGCTCTGCGGCTGCAAATTCCATCATCAAGCTGGGTACTTGCAAAATCGGCCCCTGATTTAAAATAGCGGCGCGCTCCAGAGTATTTTGCAGCTCACGGATATTGCCCGGCCATGAATAACGCTTAAGCATGGCCAGACTTTTCTTGCTGATCCCAGTGAAACTGCGAGTTAACTTTTGCGACAGCTTGGCCAGCAGCTGAGCCACCAGCAGCTCCATATCCTCGATGCGCTCACGCAGCGGCGGCACGGTTAAGGGAAAGACATTAAGGCGATAATAGAGATCCATACGAAAGGTGCCTTGGTGCACCATTTGCCATAGATCCCGGTTGGTGGCGGCAATCAGGCGAATATCCACCTTGATGGTTTCCTGCCCTCCTAAACGCTCGAATTCCTGCTCCTGTAACACCCGCAACAGCTTACCCTGGGCCGCCATGGGCAACTCGGCAATCTCATCGAGAAACAAGGTACCGCCGTCGGCCAGCTCAAAGCGCCCTTTACGTCTTTGTGCGGCGCCGGTAAAGGCGCCCTTTTCATGGCCAAAAAGCTCGGACTCCAACAGGCTTTCGGCAAACACGGCGCAGTTGACCTTGACCAAGGGAGCATCCCGGCGCTCACTTTGGGCATGGAGGTGGCGCGCCACCAGCTCTTTACCGGTGCCGTTTTCACCGAGGATCAAAACGCTGGCATCTGTTTGTGCCACCAGCTCAATCTGCTGCATCATGGTGCGAAACGGCGCCGACTGACCAACCAAGTCGCCGTGCTGCCAATCCGCATTGAGCTCTTCTAACAGATAACGGTTCTCCGCCTGTAACTGTTCGCTTAACTGACTTACCCTTTGCAACGCTTCACGCAAGGCTTGCTCCGTACTGCGCTGGGTGGATACATCACGAAATATCGCCACTGCACCAATCAATTGCTGATCCTTATAAATAGGCGTAGAAGTGTATTCAACAGGAAACAGGCTGCCGTCCTTGCGCCAGAATACTTCATTGCTAACTTGGCGGGTTTGTCCATCGAACATGGTGCGATAGATGGGGCATTGATCGTCTGGGTAATCACTACCGTCGGCATGGCTGTGGTGATGAAACTGGTGGATCTTTTTGCCCAGCAGCTCGTCTGCCTGCCAGCCTGTCATGCGCTCCGCGGCGGGGTTAATAAAGACCGCATTGCCAGTGAGATCGAAGCCATAAATGCCCTCGCCGGCGGCATCAAGTAATAGACGGGGATCGTGAAGAAAGTGTTTTAATGAAGAGTCCATGGAAAATGTGCCAGCAAGTAACGATATGTCGTCATTTTAGGGCTTGCTCACACATTTTCGCAAGGTTTAAATCAAGTGCATTAGAGCCCGGAAGTCAGGGTGATCACCCCAGGGTTAACCTCTAGTGCCAACTTAAAGCGTGACAGCAAGGCCTGTTTCGGGTCTTGCTTATTCAGACTATACACAGGATATTGGCTCAACGCCTGAGTCAACAACTGCTGCACCTGCTCAGACAGGGGCGCCAACTTACCGCGGTAACCCATGGCATCTATCTCCGCATTAAGGATTTTAAAATCCTGCAAATAGATGGCATCCTGCTTCGCATTAAAATACGGCGCAGCGGCAATGTTTAAGCGTACTCGCACCGGCACCTTTAGCGCCAAAGCCTGCATCATCACAGTATTATCCAGCGCCAGCTCAATGCCATTGGGGCTATGCTCAGGGCCGATTTGCACACCAATATCGTTCACCGTCAGTTCCATGGGCACACCCATTACCGTGGCATTGGCGCCATAACGGTCGCTTTGTTGTAACAGGCTCTGCTCAAGCTCGCCGCTCGTTAAAGAAAATACACTCAAGGGTGCATGACTGGCGCAGCCGCTTAACAAAGCGACACCAGCCAATACCATACCCACTAACCATTGCTTCATACTGATACCATCTTATCTAAAACTATAACCAAGCGCTCAATCTCGCCTTGCTCCCCCTGACAAATACCCTGCCCATTAACGCCCACGCCAGCTAACCAAGCAAGTAATAACTCCTCGCTGGTGTGCTCAACGCCGTGGTGCTTATTATCAAGCATGCTCACCTGCTCTTGCATACGCTGCGTAGAAAGCGACTCTGGGCTGGCCAGATTATTGGTGATCTCCAGGCGTAGCACCAACTGCCCAGGGGTTAAATCCAAGCGGCTGCCACTTAACCAATCTGCAGGCACAGCCTGTTGCTCGGCCAAAGCGATGCGCAACTCTTGGAAGTGACGACTTTGCAACGCCTGCTCTTTGGCATTCAGTGCCGCCTCGATTCGTGTCGCAAGTTGCTGCTGTTGGCCTTGCAGTTCGCGCACTAATTGCAGCTGCTGCACATCATTAAGCAGGTGTTGCAAATCCGCATTGCTTTGCGCCTGCGCCAGTTGTTGCTCAAGGGCTTCAAGGGCACTCACCTGCTCCGCCTTTTGCTCAGCATGGGCTTGTTGCTGCTGTGCCTTAGTGGCATCGCGCTGGCTGAAAATACCGTCATTTACACGACGAAAGGCCTGCCACAACTTGCGCTCTTTAGCGTTACCGGCAAAACCGATTTGTTGCCACTGCTGCTGTAGCTCTTTAAGCTTGTTGGTGGCTGCAAACACGTCACTGGTGTCCAAAGCTTCCGCCTGCTGTAAAAGTGCCTCTTTGGCATGAGCATTGTCTTGATAGAATTTGGCTACACGCTCGGCCATATCCCCTTGGGCATTGCCAAATGCCTTACTCAATTTATGGTAGAGCTTACTTTCTATGTGCTTGGCGGCGCGCCATTGTTTTAATAGCGCGTTAAACTGATGTTCCAGCTCCCGCGTCTCAAGCTCACCGGCACGCTCACTCAGGCTTTGCATCTGTGCGATTAACTGTTCGCGCTCGGCCATGGCCAGTTCTTTCTGCGCTTGTTGTTCAGCAAAATACTTGCGACAAGGGGCAAAAGCCGCCTCAATCGCCTGCTCAAATGCTTCTTTCGCCTGCTGCGCCACCTCTGGGCCCAGCAACTGCCAGCTTTTACGTAAACGTTTTACCTGAGCTAAACGCTCGTTGGCATCATCGCATTCACCCTGTGCCAGCTCTTTCGCCGCTTCAAGTAACTGCTCCTGCTGCGCTTCACCGGCATACTGGTGCCAGTCTTTGGCATCATCCAGGGTTTTGGCAAGGCTTTCGTATTCGCGGCTTAGATCATTTTGAAAATGTACTGCCAATTGCTCATATGCTTCTTGCAGACCATTGAACACGCCAAAGGCAACGCGGTAACGGCCCTGATTAATAAGACGTCGTATATCTCGCGCCTTTTTACGCGCCACGCTCTGCAGTTGCTTTTGCTCCTGGATCAGAGTGTCATTTTGGCTCTGCCAGTGCTTTTTAGCCTGATTAAATTGTTGCTGCCATAGCGCCGCCAGCTCTTTGGGAAGTGCCTTAATGGCCTGCTGTAGTTGCGCACGTAGCTCGGCTTCGGCGTTAAGCGCGGCATCAAGCTCACTGATATCTGCGGGGACGCTTAAACTAGAGTAGCCTGCCAGCTGCTCACGCAGGGCATCCACGTCTTGCTCATAGGCCGCCAGCTGCTCGACCTGCTTAAACAGACGCTCTAGCTCTTGCTGCTGACTTTGCAGCTCACTACCTGCCTGCAAGTCTTGGCTTTGCAACATGTCCTTGGCCTGGGCTACTTTCGCATAAAGCCAGTCGGTTTGAATTTGCTCATTACCATCGAAACGCAGGGCCATGGCATTGCTGATCTCTTCGGACAAGGCACTGAGATTAGCCAGCGCCAAAACGCTGCGCTGCTTGGCTAGTTGCTGCGCTTGCTCTTGCTCATACGCGACCTTTAGTTTGTCGCTGTGCGCGCTGAGTTTGGCCGCCAGCTGCGTATACTTGCTTTGTGTTTGCCCGCGCAGCTCTTCGTCCAGCCACGCTAGCTCTAACTGCTGAAATTGCTTTTCCAGCTGCAGAAACTGGCTGTTAACCAGCTGATAATCGGTTTTTTCACGCAAGGCATTGAGCTTGGCAAGAATCAGCTTAACCTGCTCGGCCACCTCGAGCGGCATCTGCGCTTGGCGTTGCTGCTCGTCAATTACCTTTTGCAGCTTGTCTTTGGCCTCGCCCTTGGCGACCTTAAGCAGTTTTTCGGTTAGCTGTAATTTCAGCACCAGCTCACACAATTGCAGCTGCAATGCGTCATCCGCGCTGCGAAATACCTGCTCCAGTAAAGGTGCTTTGTTTAAACGGGTTAACAACTTGATTTTAATGGTGGCGGTTTTTTCTTGCAGCGCCAGTTGCTCCAAGGTTTTATCGGCGGCAAAGCGGTCGATATAACGCTCTTTGTCGGTATCGCTCAGGGCATTCGGGCTGGCCAAAATAGCCTCGGCCACTTTTTGGTTAGCAAGACGTTTGATGCTCGGCTCACCGTCTTGTTGGCACGCCTGCCACCAAAGACTCACATCGTTGAGCTTTTTCAGCGCCGCGGTACGCACATTGGCACTGGGATCTTCACAGGCCAAGGTTGTGATTATGTGTGCATCCTGTTGTTTGTCTAACTGGGCTAATGCGCCAAGTCGGGTGGTTTCTTTTGGATGCTTCCACTTGGGTTGGAATAACTGTTTAAAGATCATTTTCACTGAACCTGGCTATTTCGTTTTCGGCCTTAAATTGCTGCTTTAATTCTTTTTTCGACTTTTGCACCAACTGGCCGTCGGCGCCAACGGTAAATTGTTCATCGCTTTTGAGCACCTTGGCTTGATAGAGCATCACCAGTTGCACTGTTTGCTCTTTTTGTTCGTCGCTCAATGCTGTTCCATCAGGCCACTTCCCGGTCGACGCGCCATATTGAAGACGTTCAAAAACTTCAGGTGTAATTGACTGAACTAACTGCTCTATATTCATAATTTCTTTCTTTTCAAAAACACTAAACGGACACGGTTAACTAAATACCACACCACACCAATTGCAATCGCGGCGTAGCATGCATTTTGCTGCCAAGAGCCTGGAACTGGATGTTGCCAGTAAAGCACTAAAAACCCACCTAGAAACAGAATGAGGGCAACAAACGACTGATTCATTAATGATTGATGCTGTTGAAGTTTGGTGCGCGCAGCAAGGCGATGTTGGGTTTGTTCGTCCATTTCACCAACCGCTGCGTTGCAATGGGGACAAACTTTGTGTTTGTCTGAAATCGACTTCTGGCATTGCGGACAAGAAATGATTGCCATGCGTACTCCTTAGTGCAATTGCACGCCATAAAAAAGGCGCTCTATGGCGCCTCATTGTACTGGTTTTATTTGTCGATGTCTTTTTTGAATTTGCGCCAATTGTTTATATAAGTAAACGACCTTAGCCCCTTGCGCTCATCAAAAAATGAAAACTAAATTATTTTGGTTCTTTCGTTTGCTTAGCTAGACGCTTTTCCCAAAACGTCGCATTTTTGATACCCAGTTTCACAGGGTCGAAAGTAATCTCACCACCTGCTTTTTTCTGGTCTTCATAATCACGCAAACACGTTAGTGCAGGTTTAGCTACAAAGAAAATAGCCAAGATACCCACAATGTTGATCCACGCCATTAAACCTACGCCGATATCACCAATGTTCCAGATGTAACCTGAGCTATTAACCATGCCATATGACACCATGAACATAATCACGATTTTCACAATGACCAGTGGAATACTGCCTTTAACGTAACGGTTTAAGTACGCTACGTTCGTTTCAGCGATGTAGTAATACGCCAAAATAGTAGTGAACGCGAAGAAGAATAGTGCGATACCCACAAACGCTTCACCGAAACCACCGAACACTTTGAAAAGTGCCATTTGTGTGAATGCTGCTGAGCCAATTTCAGTCGCTGCGTCAACGTTTTGCACGATGAACTGGCCTGCTGGAAGCTCACCGACGATGTTGTATTGCTGCGTAATAAGGATCATGAGCGCGGTAGCCGTACATACGAAGATAGTGTCGACATACACAGAGAAAGCTTGCACAAGCCCCTGCTGTGCAGGGTGGTCAACTTCTGCCGCTGCAGCTGCGTGAGGGCCTGTACCCTGACCTGCTTCGTTAGAGTAAATACCGCGTTTTACACCCCAACCAATGGCAGCACCAAAGCCCGCTTGCGCAGTAAAGGCATCAGATAAAATTAATGAAAAGATGCTTGGCACTTTATCAAGGTTTAAGAACACCACTATCAATGCCAAGACAATGTAACCTAACGCCATAAACGGTACAACGATTTGAGTGAAGTTCGCGATGCGCTTGATGCCACCGAAAATGATAAACGCTAACACCATTAAGATGATTGCCAACGCAACAAGCTTGAAGCTGCCTACTTCACCAAAACTGGTTGTGACTATCTCACCGTTACCAAATACTTGGGTAAACGCGTTACCAACAGCATTTGCTTGAACACCTGGTAAAAACACACCACAGGCAATAATGGCAGATACAGCAAATAAAATAGCAAGCCATTTTTGTTGTAAACAACGGTCAAAGTAATACGCCGGACCACCACGGTACTGGCCGCCTTCTTCCTCTTTGTAGATTTGACCTAGCGTTGATTCTGCATATGCAGTACTAGCGCCAAGAAATGCCACAATCCACATCCAAAAAATAGCACCTGGGCCACCAAACCCAATCGCAGCTGCAACGCCGGCAATATTACCCACGCCTACGCGACCAGATAGCGATACAGCTAGCGCCTGGAACGATGAAATGCCTTTGTCTGAATCGTTTGAACTTAGAAGCAACTTACACATTTCTTTAAAATGTCTAACTTGAGCGAAACGGGTTAATACGGAATAAAATAAACCTGCACCTAGACAGAGATAAATGAGTGCGCTACTCCACACTACGTCGTTAACGGCGCTTACAAAAGCTTCCATGGATATCCTCTATAATTATATTTCTTATTTTTAGTTACTATACTTTGCCACTAGGCATGCGTAACATAAGGCAGTGAGAATTAAGCAAGCATACTTACCTCACCCTTCAACCTTTGGAATATTAACTTATACCACCCAAGTTTGTTAACACTTAATTTTCAATCCGTCCAATCTCTGAACTCAACTACAGCTTACCCTGTAAGCAAACCCTGTTTTATTTGAAGGCGTTAAACTTTGAACGCGGTTCACCTTAGCTAAATTAAAAGCAATAAAAAAGACATGGATCGTTAGCCAACCCATGCCTTTATCGCTTTAAACTCAATGATGGGCACAGGAAAAGCCTATGCCCTAGTTAAAGCCTGTTATCTCAACTTATCAACCACAGCGACTATGGCGCTTAGGGTGTCCTGACCGAACTGGTAAGAGCGACGGTCTGACCAACCATAATCCAAATCTGGCAGGTTATTATTGTCTTTAAACGGCATTTCTACCGTATAGGCCAAGGCCTTAAATTCTTCGGCAACCGCACTGGATGCCACGGTCAAGTTGGCCTCGCCCGGTGCATCCTTATCGTAACCAACCTCATCCTGGAACTCAGGGGTGATGGTTAATAGCGCTTGCTTAAAGGTATTTTCTAACTCTTCCAGGCGGGCGTCATAGCTTGGGATCCCTTCACTACCAGCGACAAAGTTATAAGGGATAGACTCATCACCGTGAATATCCAGGTGCATATCCAGACCCACTTCGCGCATCTTGTTAAGCACCAAGAAGACTTCCGGGCTCTTTTCCATGCTTGGTGTGGCCCACTCACGGTTAAGGTTTACACCGGCGGCGTTGGTACGCAAATGACCACGAACGCTGCCGTCCGGGTTCATATTTGGCACTACGTAGAATACGGCTTTGCACAGCAGTGCAGCGGCATGAGGGTCTTCGTCATCCAGTAGCTTGTGCAGCAAGCCTTCAACGAACCACTCGGCCATGGTTTCACCCGGGTGTTGACGCGCAGTGATCCAGATATTTTTCTTCTCAGCGCTTGGCTCACCAATACGCAGAACCGTCATATCGCGACCATCCAGTGTTAGGCCTAAGTTTTGCGCTTCACAAATGGCGTGGCTTTGTGCCCAGTAAATCAGGTCCAGGTGACGGTCATAGCTGTACGGTGCAAAATAGGCGAAGAACATCTGTGAGCATTCCGGCTCAACGTCGATAACCAGGGTGCCGTCTTCATAACGGGTAGGAACGCGGAACCAGGTTTGACGATCATAAGAAGCAACCGCCTGGTAATCGTCCCAACCTTCCGGATAGGCCGACTGCGCCAGATTGTTGATCTGCAAACGGTGCTCAACAAATGGCGTGGTTTCTAGGCGAAAATGAAACCACTGATAAAAATCAGACTGGTTGTCCTTATTGATCTCTAGCTGGATATTCATCGGGTTTTCACAAGCGATAACCTGGATATTACCACTGTCGAAATTACTGGTGATCTTCATTGCTGATCCTTATTGTTAATGAAATGGCCTGGCCCTTCCCTAGTAATAGGTCGGGAAAGCCAGTTTTAGCAATAAAAAAGCCGACACTCGGTGCCGGCTAGTCTTGTTCTATACGCTTATTAGCGTGGCAAGCTTGGGTGAGTAACCTCAGCCATGTCTTGCATACAACGTACAACCTGACAGCTGTAGCCGAACTCGTTATCGTACCAAACGTAAAGTACTACGCGGTCACCGTCAACAATCGTTGCTTTTGAGTCAACCACACCGGCGTAACGGCTGCCCACAAGGTCAGTCGATACGATTTCAGTCGATGCTGTGTAATCGATTTGGTCACGAAGGTCTGAGTAAAGCGCCGTGTCACGTAGGAAGGCATTAAGCTCTTCTACGCTCGTTGCTGTCTCAAGGTTCAGGTTCAAAATAGCCATTGAAACGTTAGGCGTAGGTACGCGGATAGCATTACCAGTTAGCTTGCCTTCAAGCTCTGGAAGCGCTTTAGATACCGCTTTAGCTGCACCAGTAGAGGTGATAACCATATTCAATGCCGCAGCACGACCACGACGCTCAGCCGAGTGGTAGTTATCGATCAGGTTCTGGTCGTTGGTGTACGAGTGTACAGTTTCAACGTGACCATTCTTGATACCGAACTTGTCGTTTAGGGCTTTCAAAGTAGGTGTGATGGCGTTAGTTGTACAGCTTGCCGCACACACGATCTTATCTTCAGGTTTGATATCACTGTTGTTAACACCGTATACGATGTTCTTGATATTGCCTTTAGCAGGAGCGGTAAGTAGTACTTTTGCTGAACCTTTAGCTTCAAGGTGCTGACCTAGGCCCGCTTCGTCTTTCCAGATACCTGTGTTATCAACAACTAGTGCATCTTTGATGCCGTAAGCTGTGTAATCAACTTCGCTTGGTGAGTTCGCGTAGATCACCTGGATGTAGCTGCCGTTTGCTTTAATCGCATTACGCTCATGGTCAACAGTGATTGAACCGTTGAAAGGACCGTGGATTGAATCACGACGTAACAGGCTGGCACGCTTTTCAAGGTCACCGTCTTTACCGCCGCGAACAACGATGGCGCGAAGGCGAAGATCAGCGTAAGGACCTGATTTTTCGATAAGTAGACGAGCTAGTAGACGACCGATACGACCGAAACCGTAAAGAACTACGTCACGCGGCTCTTTCGCTGCACCGGCGTTAACGATTTCAGCTAGTTCATCGTTTAGGTATTCTTCAACAGAGCGACCATTGGCTACATCTTTGTATAGGTAGTTGTAGGCTAACTTACCGATATCGATACGAGCAGAGTTTAACTCCATTTTGCTAATGGCTTCTAGGAATGGGAAGCTTTCACGTAAACGCAGTTTTGAATCTTCAAATTGAGCGACGGTTTTGTGCGCTTTGATGATATCGATGGTGCTGGCACTTACTAGCGGACGGCCATATACAGCAATTTCGATACCACGGTTGCGGTACAGTTTACCAATAATAGGTTGCATACTTTCAGCGAAGTCTTGGCGTTCCTGCCAGCTGTTTAAGTATTCTTGCTCGTGAGATAAGGTCATTGTTTCTGCCTTTGAAATTTGATTTGAACGGATATCAACCCCAGCAATTAACTGTTCTGACCACAAAGTGAGAGCGTGATCAAGGACAATATGCCTGATGCCGGGCGCCCATATTCTAATGCAAAGCGGCGACAATAACCACCTCTAGTTAGCGTTAACTCATTAGCTCACTAAGAGACAGTAAAAAATTAAAGGATTGGGATAGGAAATAGTGACGTTCAAAAACACAGTGCCGGACAGAGGCACTTAAATAAATGTACAGACAAGGAATAGCGGCCAATTTCAGGCATTAAAAAAGCAGCCCTAAGGCTGCTTTTTATGATTAAGACTTGAGCTTACTGGTACCGACTTCAACACGGGTTTTCAGTTTTTGCCCTGGCCTAAAGGTAACCACACGGCGCGCCGAAATAGGAATATCCTCTCCGGTTTTTGGGTTACGGCCCGGTCGCTCTTTCTTATCGCGAAGATCAAAATTGCCAAAGCCAGAAAGCTTGATCTGCTCCCCATTCTCTAAAGCTGAGCGGATTTCTTCAAAAAACGCTTCAACTAGTTCTTTGGCATCCTTTTTATTGATCCCCAACTTCTCAAATAGGTGTTCAGCTATGTCGGCTTTGGTAAGCGCCATATCTAGTCCCTCAACGATGCATTAAACTCTTTAGCCAAAGTGGCTACGACGTTGTCGACAACTTGGTTGATATCCTTCTCTTCGAGCGTTCTATCAACCGCCTGCAGTGTCAGAGCAATTGCCAAACTCTTATAATCTGGCTCTATACCTTTGCCCTTATACACATCGAATAAGTTTAGGTCAACCAATTGATTTCCGCCAACTTTTTCTATCGCGGCCAAAACATCACCGGCATTTACTTCGTCTTTGACTAAAATCGCGATATCGCGGCGGTTCGATGGGAACTTTGAAATAGCCTGTGCCTGTGGCAACACGCGGTTATTAAGCGCGGCAATTTCAATTTCGAACACAAATGCGGTGCCGTTAATACCCAATTGCTTATGCAATTGTGGGTGTAAAGCGCCAATAAAGCCAACCTTTACGCCATCGGCATAAATGGCCGCGCTTTGACCTGGGTGCAAACCATCACAGGCCTCGGCTTTAAAGCTAAAGCGTGCACTGGTATTGCACAGCGCCAATAAGGCCTCTACATCGCCTTTGACATCGAAGAAATCCGCTGCACGGCTATCCAGATCCCAATGCTCGCCATAACAACTGCCGGCAACCACGCCACCAATCACAGCCTGCTGCAATACACCGTTTTCGGCGTTTTCATCAGCAATAAACTTCAGTCCTTGCTCGAAGAAGCGAATACGTGGCTGTTGGCGATTCTGGTTATACACCAAAGTATTTAGTAGGCCAGGCATTAAAGACTTACGCATCACCGACATTTCGATAGAGATAGGATGCGGTAAAACCAGGCTGTTTTCTTCACCGTGAATGGCATTTTGCACCTTAGGATCAACGAAGCTATAGGTAATTGCTTCTTGATAACCTCGGGTTACCAAGGTGTCGCGCATACGCTTGATGGCAACATCCGCTTCTTTGTGACAGGTCATATTCAACTTGGCTAATGGCGCCTCGTTAGGAATATTGTTGTAACCGAATACGCGTGCCACTTCTTCGATTAGATCTTCTTCGATGCGAATATCAAAACGGTAGCTAGGCACATCCGCCTGCCAGGTGTTGTTGTCGAACTGCACATCCAGGCCTAGGCGGCGCAAGATATTGGTAACTGTTTCATCATCGATATGATAACCAATTACGCGGTCTAGACGCTCACGACGAAGTGTTACCGCCGTTACCTTAGGCAATTGCTCAGGGGCTACCGCTTCAACGATTGGGCCAGCCTGACCACCCACGATTTCAAGCAGCAATGCAGTAGCACGCTCCATGGCATCGCGCTGTAGGGCGAAATCTACACCACGCTCATAACGGTGTGAGGCATCGGTGTGCAAACCATAGCTGCGTGCTTGACCGGCAATCGCAACAGGGTTAAAGAAAGCACTTTCAAGCAGGATGTCTGAGGTCTTTTCGGTTACACCCGAGTGCTCACCGCCAAAGATACCAGCCATGGCCAGGGCCTTGTTATGATCGGCAATCACTAGAGTCGATTCATTTAACTTAGCCGTGTTGCCGTCTAGCAGTACCAGTTCTTCACCAGCGTTGGCGCTGCGTACCTTGATACCACCTTCTATGGCATTAAGATCAAAGGCGTGCATAGGGTGACCTAGTTCAATCAACACATAGTTAGTCACATCTACGACCGGGTCGATTGAACGAATGCCGCTGCGACGCAGTTTTTCAACCATCCACAGTGGTGTTTGCGCATCCAGGTTAATGCCCTTAAGCACGCGGCCAAGGTAACGCGGACAGGCTTCTTCATTTACCAGTTCGATGCTAATTTTGTCGTCGATTGTTGGTTCAACCGCAGGAATTTCAAGCTCTTTAACGTCAAGGTTGTTCAGTACACCCACTTCACGAGCCAGGCCTTTAATGCCTAAGCAATCGCTGCGGTTAGGCGTTAGGTCAACGTCGATAATATTGTCGTCAAGAGCAAGATATTCACGTAGGTCCTGACCGATAGGCGCATCTAGAGGCAATTCCATGATGCCGTCGCCTTCTTCGCTAATGCCTAGCTCAACAAACGCACATAACATGCCGTGTGAAGGCTGGCCACGTAGCTTGGCTTTTTTGATTTTAAAGTCACCCGGAAGAACGGCACCCACTTTCGCTACGGCCACTTTTAGGCCTTGGCGACAGTTTGGCGCGCCACAGACGATATCTAGTAGCTCGTCTTCGCCCACGTTAACCTTGGTCACACGTAGTTTATCTGCATCTGGGTGTTGGCCACATTCAACCACTTCACCTACAACCACACCTTCAAATTGACCCGCAGCGGCATCAAGGCCGTCTACTTCAAGGCCCGCCATAGAAAGTTGCTCTGCCAGTTCATTCGCGTCGATGGCCGGGTTAACCCATTCGCGTAACCACTTTTCACTGAATTTCATTTATCACGACCTCTTAACGGAACTGGTTTAGGAATTTCATATCATTTTCGAAGAAAGCGCGTAGGTCGTTAACGCCATAGCGCAGCATGGTCAGGCGCTCTACGCCCATACCAAAGGCAAAGCCGGTGTATTTTTCAGGGTCGATGTTTACCGAGCGCAATACGTTCGGGTGCACCATGCCACAGCCTAATACCTCAAGCCATTTACCGTCTTTACCTTTCACATCTACTTCCGCCGAAGGCTCGGTAAATGGGAAGTAGGATGGACGGAAACGGATTTCCATGTCTTCTTCGAAGAAGTTACGCAAGAAGTCATGCAGAATGCCTTTAAGCTCAGTGAAGCTTACGTCAGTATCTACCATCAAGCCTTCAACCTGGTGGAACATAGGCGTATGGGTTTGGTCGTAGTCGTTACGGTATACGCGACCAGGCGAGATAATACGCAGCGGCGGTTGCTCGGTTTCCATGGTGCGAATTTGTACGCCACTGGTTTGTGTGCGTAATACCAACTTAGGATTGAAGTAGAAGGTATCGTGATCCGCACGAGCCGGGTGATGAGCCGGAATATTCAGGGCATCGAAGTTGTGGAAATCATCTTCTACCTCAGGGCCCGACTTAACGGCAAAGCCAAGCTCACCGAAGAAGGATTCAATACGCTCTATGGTACGGGTAACCGGGTGCACACCGCCTGAGGCCATATTGCGACCCGGCAAGGTAACATCAATTGTTTCAGCGGCAAGTTT
The DNA here is from genome assembly GCF_038739665.1 of Pseudoalteromonas qingdaonensis. Taxonomy (NCBI): domain Bacteria; kingdom Pseudomonadati; phylum Pseudomonadota; class Gammaproteobacteria; order Alteromonadales; family Pseudoalteromonadaceae; genus Pseudoalteromonas; species Pseudoalteromonas qingdaonensis. The sequence continues at coordinate 70,225 of NZ_JBCGCU010000016.1, forward strand.
AGCTTCTAACTCAGCAGCACTCAGTGCTTCACGTTTAACATTGATTGCTTCAGTAACTTCTTGCTTTGCTTGGTTAATTACTTGGCCTGCGCTCTTACGCTCTTCTGGCGCCATTTGTCCAAGTGTTTTAAGTAGCCCGGTTATTTCACCTTTCTTACCAAGGTAGTTTACGCGCACATCTTCTAGGTGCGCGATTTCGCTGGCTGTTTCAACCGCCTTTAAGGCGTCAGCCAAAATCGCTTCTAAGTTCATCGGATACCTGACTAGGGTGATAATTTAAAGTGTTTATTTAGCCACTTATGATAACGAAAGGGCCGCATTGATTCTAGCCCCGCACGTCTGTTTCTACAGCTTTAGTGTGGCTTTTATAAAAGGAATGGTGAGCTTGCGTTGTGCCGCCATGGATGCGTGATCCAAAGTATCGAGTACATCCAGTAAGGCACGCATATCACGACTAAGACGCGTCAGTAAAAAACGTGCACATTCATCGGATAACTCCAGGCCGCGCATCTTGGCGCGGTTGGTTAGTGCCTGCGCCTTATCATCATCGCTCATGGAGCGAATTTGTAAGGTGGTGCCCCACTTTAAGCGCGACTCGAGATCAGGCAGATCCAAATGCAACATATCAGGCAGCAAGTCGGCGGAGATAAGCAAGAGCTTACCCGGCTCATTAAAGCGGTTAAAGAAGTTAAAAAGCGCTTTTTCCCAGGCTTCATCACCGGCTATAAGGTGTAAATCATCGATACAGACCACATCGAGGGCATCCACCCCTTCAAGCACTTGCGGGCCGTAATGCTGCACTTCACTGAGTGATAACAGCATGCTGGACAAGCCAAGCTCCTGAGCATGAACACAGGTGGCATAAAGCAAGTGAGATTTGCCGGAATCACCTAAACCGCATAAATAGGTATATTGAAACTGCTCGTTCAGATGATTAAATGACGAGCGCAGATGACTAACCTCGAGGGAATCCTCACCGCCAAAATAACTGGCATAGGTTTCGTCATCCGGCAAGGTCACCGGCAGCGCTAATTGCGAGCTAAGCATCATAGATTACTGCCACGCGTACTCGAGCGCATCATTACTATTGGAGTAGTAAAACTTCTGCGGATCGCGATAGTCGCTAAAGTAAGAATCCAGAGTTAAGGCTTTTTTGAGATCTTCCACACCACCAGTGTGGCTAATACGGATCTCAACCAGCTCTTGAGAGATGTGCATCACCGCCGCATCGGTCACTACACTTAAGCTTTTTAAACGGCGCACAGCATATTCAATATCGACAAAATTCCGAGTGTTATATAGCTTTAAGGTTTGCTGTTGCGCTTCATAGCTGGAGCTGGCATCGATAGCATATTCGCTTGCCAAAGAACCGGCTAAGGCATCGACCATATCGGCAACAACTTGTTGCTGGTCGCCCTTATGTTTGATTGCTTCAAACTGATCTTCATTGGTAAAACGCCACTCCAATTCCCAAGTATCGGAATTAGCATCCTTATAAAGGCGCCCCGAAACCACACGCTCAGCCATATAGCGCTCCGAGGCAATATCCAGAGAGCCACTGAAGTTACCCCAAACATCGGCCACGGTCACATGTTGGTGATCCTCTAAATCAAATAACGGCGTTACCACGGGCACACCACGACGAGATGCTCGCTCGGCAATTTGCTCTTGAATTTGCGGGTAAGAATCGGCTGTCATTAGTTCACGACGCCAACCATCCTCTATTGCTAACCAGATTGCCACCAAGGGACGACGATTACCCCATAAGGGTAGGCCTGCGTCACGCACCAAGGCGTTAACCTTGTTTCCATCGAATTCTACCTGTAAATAAGATTCACCCTTATTATCCGCGTACTCATATTTAGTAATGTAACTTGCAATATCGGGCAAGGCAGCACGCACTTTAGAGTTTTCGGCCGCATTGGCGTCACCTGTCACTTTAACAAGGACATTAAGCAGCGCATTTTGGCTCGCGGTAGCTCGGCTAGTTCGGGTTTTATCTTCGACTGGCTGGCGATATTGGTATAAGTCTTTGACTTCAATTGCCTGCAGCGGCAAAGCGCCAAAAGCTATAACTAGCAGTAATAAATTACGGATCACGTCGTCTTAAACCTTAGTGTGAATGCCCTGATCCTAAAACAAAGCCAGTGACAAAGCAAAGGGTTAGCCAAGATTAGTTAAGCAGCTGAATCCCTGGTTAATTAGCTACTCACAAGCGGCTAATTTTGGTGCAGTTACTCCCCTACTTTTTACTGAATTTTTAAGTAAGGACTAATGAAGCTACTTAATGAGTTTACCCCAGCAAAACAATAAACGCTGTGTAATACCTAAAAGTCAGAAAGCAAAAACCCGCTGCATTGCTGCAACGGATTTCTTTAATTAGGCGACGAGTGACCGACGATTAAGTATCGTCGCAGCACGAGGAGGTGACAAACCTGTCTGGAACAGATTTGAACAGCGTTAGCTGGCCCGAAGGGGGGAATACAGGACGTATTCAATACTGCATGGATGACCGATGTAACCAAGCTACATGGATGTATTGTTAAAACAACTCTGCTTCCCAGCCTTCTGTGAGCAACATCCAAGCGGGTTTAATATTCTGCTTTTGCAAGGCTAAAGCCTCGCCTACAGATAGCCGTGGGAGTTTTTTTATGTCGGGGCTGGCCTTCCAATCTAGTTTTCCAGAAAGCAAAAAACCCGCTCATTGAGCGGGTTTTTCTAAATAGGAGCCTGGTGATGACCTACTTTCACATGGCAAATGCCACACTATCATCGGCGCTGTTCCGTTTCACTGCTGAGTTCGGCATGGGGTCAGGTGGGTCCAGAACGCTATTGTCACCAAGCAAATTGGTTACTAATCGCATTGCAATCAGTATTAATTCGGAAAGCTTTATAAGTAATGTGTCTACTTCAGTCTTTAATTTCTAACTTCTAACTTAACAGTCTCACACCATTTTGGCGTTGTATGGTTAAGCCTCACGGGTAATTAGTACAGGTTAGCTTAACGCCTCACAGCGCTTCCACACCCTGCCTATCAACGTTGTAGTCTTCAACGGCCCTTCAGTGGAGTTAAACTCCAAGTGAGAA
>NZ_JBCGCU010000017.1:0-62711 GCF_038739665.1 Pseudoalteromonas qingdaonensis
GCTACAACACCAGCACCTACTGTACGACCACCTTCACGGATCGCGAAACGTAGACCTTCGTCCATCGCGATTGGGCAGATTAGTTCAACAGTCATCTTGATGTTGTCGCCAGGCATTACCATTTCTACGCCGTCTGGTAGTTGGATGTCACCAGTTACGTCAGTTGTACGGAAGTAGAACTGTGGACGGTAGCCTTTGAAGAATGGCGTGTGACGGCCACCTTCGTCTTTAGAAAGTACGTATACTTCTGATTCGAACTTAGTGTGCGGCTTGATTGTACCAGGAGCTGCTAGTACTTGACCACGCTCAACTTCGTCACGCTTAGTACCACGTAGAAGGGCACCGATGTTCTCACCTGCACGACCTTCGTCTAGAAGCTTACGGAACATTTCAACACCTGTACAAGTTGTCTTCGTAGTTTCTTTGATACCTACGATTTCAACTTCGTCGTTCACGTTGATGATACCAGCTTCAACACGACCAGTTACAACTGTACCACGACCCTGGATTGAGAATACGTCTTCGATAGGCATGATGAATGGCTTATCGATGTCACGCTCTGGCTCTGGGATGTAAGTATCTAGGGCTTCTGCAAGCTCGATGATCTTGTCTTCCCACTCTTTCTCGCCTTCAAGCGCTTTAAGAGCTGAACCTTGGATTAGTGGTAGGTCGTCACCTGGGAAATCGTACTCAGAAAGAAGTTCACGAACTTCCATTTCTACTAGCTCTAGTAGCTCTTCGTCGTCAACCATGTCACATTTGTTCATGAATACGATGATGTAAGGTACACCAACCTGACGAGAAAGTAGGATGTGCTCACGAGTCTGAGGCATAGGGCCGTCAGTCGCAGCTACTACTAGGATAGCGCCGTCCATTTGAGCAGCACCAGTGATCATGTTTTTAACGTAGTCAGCGTGTCCAGGACAGTCAACGTGCGCGTAGTGGCGAGTTGGAGTGTCGTACTCAACGTGTGAAGTTGAGATGGTGATACCACGCTCACGCTCTTCTGGAGCGTTATCGATTGATGCGAAGTCTTTTGCTGTACCACCGTATACTTTTGCAAGTACGTTAGTGATTGCTGCAGTTAGAGTTGTTTTACCGTGGTCAACGTGGCCGATTGTACCAACGTTTACGTGCGGTTTTACGCGTTCAAACTTTTCTTTTGCCATTTTAAAAATTCCTATAAAGAAATTAAAGTCCGACCCGGAGATCGGACCGAACTAAAATTACTTAACAGCGCGAGCTGCAATAATAGATTCTGCTACGTTTTTAGACGCTTCTGCGTACTTGAGGAATTCCATCGAGTACGAGGCACGACCTTGCGTGGCAGAACGTAAGTCAGTTGCATAACCGAACATTTCTGAAAGTGGAACCTCGGCGTTGATTTGTCTCAAACCGCCAGGCGCCTCATCCATGCCATCGATCATACCGCGGCGACGGTTTAGGTCGCCTACAACATCACCCATGTTTGCTTCTGGAGTGGTCACTTCAACCTTCATGATAGGCTCTAACAATACTGGGCTTGCTTCAAGCGCACCCTTTCGCATTGCCATTGCACCAGCGATCTTAAAGGCCATTTCGTTCGAGTCGACATCGTGGAATGAACCATCGAAAAGTGTCGCTTTCACGCCCAGTAGCGGATAACCAGCAAGTACACCTTGCTCCATCTGCTCTTGTAGACCTTTTTCTACCGCAGGAATGTATTCCTTCGGTACCGTACCACCAACGATTTCGTTAACGAATTCGAAGGTTGGTGCGTCATCATCACTGATATCAAGCGGTTCAAGTTTGACCCAAACGTGACCATACTGACCACGACCACCCGATTGACGTATAAACTTACCCTCAACCTCAACGGTTGAACGAATCGCTTCACGATAGGCAACCTGGGGCTTACCAACGTTACATTCAACATTGAATTCACGTTTCATACGATCGACTATGATATCCAGGTGAAGTTCACCCATGCCAGAGATAATAGTCTGGCCCGATTCTTCGTCGGTCTGTACGCGGAACGACGGGTCTTCTGCCACTAGTTTACCTAGCGCCACACCCATGCGATCCTGGTCTGCCTTGGTTTTTGGCTCTACCGCAACAGAGATTACCGGCTCTGGGAATTCCATACGCTCAAGCGTAATAGGAGCATTACCATCGCACAGGGTATCACCTGTTGTAACGTCTTTGAGACCAATCGCGGCGGCGATATCACCGGCACGAACTTCTTTGATCTCTTCGCGTGAGTTTGCGTGCATCTGAACGATACGACCGAAGCGCTCACGCTTTGATTTAACTGGGTTATAAACCGTATCACCCTGGCCTACTGAGCCTGAGTAAACACGGAAAAAGGTTAGCGAACCAACAAATGGGTCGGTGGCAATCTTAAACGCTAGGGCCGCGAATGGGGCACTGTCGTCTGCTGGGCGCGTTTCTTCGGTTACACCGTCTTCTAACACACCCTGGATTGCTTTGACTTCGGTTGGTGAAGGCATATATTCGACAACGGCATCAAGCATGGCTTGAACACCCTTGTTTTTGAATGCACTACCGCAGCTCATTAGCACGATGTCGTTCGCTAAGGTGCGGGCGCGCAGGCCTTCTTTGATCTCAGCTTCGCTGAGCTCGCCTTCCTCTAAATATTTGTCCATTAGTTCTTCAGACGCTTCCGCTGCCGCTTCGATTAACTCAGAGCGGTATTCTTCGGCTTGGTCTTGAAGTTCTGCCGGGATCTCCTCATAGCTGAAGCTCATGCCCTGGTCCTCGTCGTTCCAGTTAATGACTTTCATCTTGATAAGATCGATAACACCTTTAAATTCGTCTTCAGCACCGATAGGCAGCTGAATGGGAACAGGAGTAGCACCCAGGCGGGTTTTCACCTGGTCTACAACCGACAAAAAGTCTGCGCCAATACGGTCCATCTTGTTTACGAAGATCAAACGAGGAACTTCGTATTTGTTGGCCTGGCGCCAAACTGTTTCTGTCTGTGGCTGTACACCTGATGAGGCACAAAGTACGACCACGGCACCATCTAGAATACGCAGTGAACGCTCAACTTCGATAGTGAAGTCTACGTGTCCAGGAGTATCTATGATGTTGATGCGGTGATCGTCAAATTGCGCGTCCATCCCCTTCCAGAAACAAGTAGTCGCAGCAGACGTGATAGTGATACCACGCTCCTGCTCTTGCTCCATCCAGTCCATAGTTGCGGCACCATCATGTACCTCACCGATTTTGTGAGATAGGCCCGTGTAGAAAAGTACACGTTCCGTAGTGGTGGTTTTCCCCGCATCTACGTGAGCACAAATACCTATATTACGGTAGCGCTCAATTGGAGTTGTACGTGCCATATTATCCTCTTAAAGGTTAAGGACAGATTACCAACGGTAATGAGCGAATGCTTTGTTCGCTTCAGCCATACGGTGAACGTCTTCACGTTTCTTAACCGCAGTGCCTTTGTTTTCAGCAGCGTCAACGATCTCTTGAGCCAAACGAAGGCCCATAGATTTTTCGCCACGCTTACGTGCAGCGTCAACTAACCAACGCATACCTAGTGCGTTGCGACGAACTGGACGTACTTCAACTGGTACTTGGTACGTTGAACCACCAACACGGCGAGATTTAACCTCTACCTGTGGGCGAACGTTTTCAAGTGCAGCTTCAAAGATTTCTAGGTGCGACTTGCCTGATTTCTCAGCAGCCACGTCTAGCGCACCATATACGATTTTTTCAGCAGTAGATTTTTTGCCGTCAAGCATTACTACGTTGACGAACTTTGCAAGTAATTCTGATCCGAACTTAGGATCTGGAAGAATTTTACGTTGACCTATAACGCGTCTTCTTGGCATTTTGAATCTCCGGTATCTTCAGGTCTGTCTTTTGAACAGATTCCCAAAACAATATTAATTAAAAATTTAAGTGCTTGGCCTTACTAACGGAGAACCATTAGCCCTTAGGGCGTTTTGCACCGTACTTAGAACGACCTTGTTTACGGTCATTTACGCCTGCACAGTCAAGTGCACCGCGAACAGTGTGGAAACGTACACCTGGTAAGTCTTTAACACGACCACCACGGATTAGGATTACACTGTGCTCTTGAAGGTTGTGACCTTCACCACCGATGTATGATGTTACTTCGAAACCGTTCGTTAGACGAACACGGGCTACTTTACGTAGAGCCGAGTTAGGTTTCTTAGGAGTAGTAGTATATACACGAGTACATACACCACGCTTTTGTGGACATGCCTTTAGCGCGGCTGAGTTACTTTTGGTAACCTTGCTGCGACGTGGCTTGCGCACTAGCTGGTTAATAGTTGCCATTAAATAGCTCCTGAAAAATTAAAATTACTACTGAAATTAAAAATTCCGCCCAATTTTATCCGCAACAGTCACTGTAGCGAGTAAAAGGGTGGCGGAATTTTAATGAGCAAAGTTTAGCCTGTCAACCAAAACAATGCCCAGAGCAGTATTCTACCACTCCAGGCATGACTTAATTATGAAATTAAGCTTATTCTTGGTCGCCAGACAGATCTGCGTTTAGGGCATCAGTTAGCGCTTGAGTTGCCTCTTCAGCACTTACTGTTGGCTCTAGCAGGTCCTCTGCATTTTGCTTGCGACGATTAGCGCGATCTTGGTGATACGCAAAGCCGGTACCGGCCGGGATCAAACGACCCACGATTACGTTCTCTTTCAGACCACGAAGTTCATCGCTCTTACCATTTACAGCTGCTTCAGTTAGGACACGAGTTGTCTCCTGGAACGAGGCTGCAGAAATGAATGATTCTGTTGCAAGTGATGCTTTAGTAATACCCATCAGCTGAATTTCGAATTTCGCTGGGATCTTACCTTGTTCTTCAAGTTCACGGTTAGCAATGTTTACACGTGCTACTTCAACCTGCTCACCTGCTAGGAATTCACTGTCGCCACCATCAAGGATGATACATTTACGTAGCATCTGACGGATAACTGTTTCGATGTGCTTATCGTTAATCTTTACACCTTGCAGACGGTAAACGTCTTGCACTTCGTTAACGATGTAGTTAGCAACATCGGTTACACCACGTAGACGAAGGATGTCATGCGGAGACTCAGGACCATCGGCGATAACTTCACCTTTAGATACTGTCTCACCTTCGAACACGTTAAGCTGGCGCCACTTAGGGATCATTTCTTCGTACGGATCACCCTCTTCTGGCGTGATCACAAGACGTTTCTTACCCTTGGTCTCTTTACCCATGCTCACCATACCTGAGATTTCAGCAAGGATTGCTGGATCTTTCGGCTTACGAGCTTCGAATAAGTCCGCTACGCGCGGTAGACCACCGGTGATGTCACGAGTCTTCGAACCTTCTTGAGGAATACGCGCTAGTACGTCACCTGGTTTAGATGTCGCGCCATCGCTCACTTCAATTGTTGTGAATGATGGAAGACGAATTTCCTGCAGGCCACGCTCTTCATTTTCAATGATTAGCTTAGGCTCTTTCGCATTAACTTTCGCTAGGTCTTTAACAACAACACGTGTTAGACCTGTAAGATCGTCTGTTTGCGTTTCTGTGTTCGAATCGTCGATATCGCTGAACGACACTTTTGACTCGTGCTCGATGATAATTGGGTGACTGTGCGGGTCCCACATAGCAACTATGTCGTTACCTTTCACTTCAGCGCCGTCTTGTACAGTTAGTACTGCACCGTAAGGTACTTTATAACGCTCTTTCTCACGACCATGCTCATCGATGATGGTGATTTCAGTTGAACGTGAAGTGATTACAATCTTGCCTTCAGTGTTCAATACGAATTTCGCATTGTGTAGCTTAAGGCGACCGTTGTTCTTAACTTGTACGCTGTTCTCTGCTGACGCTCGAGATGCCGCACCACCGATGTGGAACGTACGCATCGTAAGCTGTGTACCCGGCTCACCGATTGACTGTGCCGCGATAACACCAACCGCTTCACCAGCATTGATGATGTGGCCACGGGCAAGGTCACGACCGTAACAGTTAGAACATACGCCGAAGTCGTTGGCACAAGTGATAACAGAACGTACACGTACTTCGTCCACTGAGTGCTCTTCTAGAAGGTCACACAGTTTTTCGTCAAGCATGATGTTACGCTCAACAAGTACAGTATCAGTACCTGGGATTAGTACGTCTTCTGCTACTACACGACCTAGTACACGCTCGCGTAGCGGCTCAACTACGTCACCACCTTCGATTAGCGGCTTCATGGTTAGACCATCTTCGGTACCACAGTCTACTTCGTTGATTACCAAGTCTTGCGCTACGTCTACTAGACGACGCGTTAGGTAACCCGAGTTCGCTGTCTTCAATGCGGTATCGGCAAGACCTTTACGCGCACCGTGGGTCGAGATGAAGTACTGAAGTACGTTCAGACCTTCACGGAAGTTAGCCGTGATTGGTGTTTCGATGATTGAACCATCCGGACGTGCCATTAGACCACGCATACCCGCCAACTGACGGATCTGAGCAGCACTACCACGAGCGCCCGAGTCGGCCATCATAAACACTGAGTTGAATGAGTCTTGCTCTTCCTCAACGCCTTCGGCATTGATTACAGTGTCTTTTGACAGGTTAGCCATCATTTCGCGTGAAAGGTTTTCGTTCACACGTGACCAGATATCGATAACCTTGTTGTACTTTTCACCGGCGGTTACAAGACCTGATTGGAACTGCTGGTTAATTTCAGCAACTTCTTCCTCGGCTGCTTCGATGATCTCAGCTTTAACCGGTGGAATTTCCATGTCATTGATACCGATAGACACACCCGACTTCATCGCGTAGTGGAAACCGGTGTACATAACCTGGTCAGCAAAGATAACGGTATCTTTAAGACCTAGTAGACGGTAACACTCGTTCAACATGCCTGAGATTTGCTTCTTACCAAGTGGGCGGTTAACCAACTCGAACGGTAAGCCTTGTGGCATGATCAATGAGAAGATTGCACGGCCAACTGTGGTTTCAACGACGCCAGTTACTTCGCTTGAAGTACCGTCTTCGGCAATCACAGTTTGCGTCATACGTACTTTTACGCGTGCGTGTAGTTCAGCTACGCCAGTACGGTATGCTTTTTCAGCTTCTTTCGCATCTTTCAATACCAGGCCTTCACCTTTGGCATTGATGCGGTCACGGGTCATGTAGTAAAGACCCAATACAACGTCCTGTGAAGGTACGATGATTGGCTCACCGTTCGCAGGCGAAAGAATGTTGTTGGTTGACATCATCAACGCACGCGCTTCTAACTGCGCTTCCAGCGTCAATGGTACGTGAACCGCCATTTGGTCACCGTCGAAGTCGGCGTTATACGCCGCACACACTAGCGGGTGCAGGTGAATCGCTTTACCTTCGATTAGTACCGGCTCAAATGCCTGGATACCCAAACGGTGAAGTGTAGGTGCACGGTTAAGTAGCACTGGGTGTTCACGAATTACTTCGTCTAGTACGTCCCAAACCTCAGGTACTTCACGCTCAACCATCTTCTTCGCAGCCTTAATGGTTGTCGCCATACCGCGGCGCTCTAGTTTGCCGTAGATAAATGGCTTGAATAGCTCAAGTGCCATCTTCTTAGGCAGACCACACTGGTGTAGTTTCAGTGTCGGACCAACTGTGATTACAGAACGGCCTGAGTAGTCAACACGCTTACCTAGAAGGTTTTGACGGAAACGACCTTGCTTACCCTTGATCATGTCTGCAAGCGACTTAAGAGGACGCTTGTTAGAACCTGTGATCGCACGACCACGACGACCATTATCAAGTAGCGCATCTACCGCTTCTTGAAGCATACGCTTTTCGTTGCGTACGATGATGTCTGGTGCCGCTAGGTCAAGAAGACGCTTCAAACGGTTGTTACGGTTGATCACACGACGGTATAGGTCGTTCAGATCAGAAGTCGCAAAACGACCGCCGTCTAGTGGTACTAGAGGACGTAGATCTGGTGGTAGAACCGGAAGAACAGTCATGATCATCCACTCTGGGTTGTTACCAGACTGGTGGAATGATTCCATCAACTTCAAGCGCTTAGTGATTTTCTTACGCTTGGTTTCAGAGTTGATAGTAGGTAGCTCTTCACGCATTTCTGCGATCAGCTGACCTAGGTCTAGTTCTTTAAGAAGATCAAGTACGGCTTCCGCACCCATCTTGGCTTCGAACTCGTCACCGTGCTCTTCAAGAGCATCCAGGTACTCTTCTTCGCCTAGTAGCTGGCCACGCTCAAGCGTAGTCATGCCAGGCTCAGTCACAACGAATGATTCGAAGTACAATACGCGCTCGATGTCACGTAGCGTCATATCAAGCATTAAGCCGATACGAGACGGTAGTGATTTCAAGAACCAGATGTGGGCTACTGGGCTTGCAAGCTCGATATGACCCATGCGGTCACGACGTACTTTAGTCAGCGTTACTTCAACGCCACACTTTTCACAGATAACACCACGGTGTTTTAAGCGCTTGTATTTACCACACAAACACTCATAGTCTTTCACTGGGCCGAAGATACGGGCACAGAATAAGCCGTCACGCTCAGGCTTGAAAGTACGGTAGTTAATGGTCTCAGGTTTCTTTACTTCACCGAATGACCATGAACGCACCATGTCTGGCGAAGCAAGACCAATGCGAATTGCGTCGAATTCTTCGGTCTTATTTTGTTGCTTCAGAAACTTAAGTAAGTCTTTCACCTTAGCTCTCCTGTCGGAGGTTAATCTCGAGGGCGGCATGCCGCCCATTCATTCTTTTTGCAGGTAGTGGGCGCACTATGCGCCCAACCGGCTTATTCTTCTTCAAGCTCGATATTGATACCGAGTGAACGGATTTCTTTCAACAATACGTTGAATGATTCCGGCATACCTGGCTCCATCTTGTGGTTGCCATCAACGATGTTCTTATACATCTTGGTACGACCGTTCACGTCATCCGACTTCACCGTCAACATCTCTTGTAGCGTGTAGGCTGCGCCGTACGCTTCAAGTGCCCATACTTCCATCTCACCGAAACGCTGACCACCGAACTGAGCTTTACCGCCCAGAGGCTGCTGCGTTACTAGGCTGTATGAACCAGTAGAACGAGCGTGCATCTTGTCATCAACAAGGTGGTTCAGTTTCAGCATGTACATGTAACCTACGGTTACTTGACGCTCAAACTGGTCACCGGTACGACCGTCATACAGGGTTACCTGACCGCTTGATGGATAACCACCTAGCTCCAATAGCTCTTTGATTTCGCTTTCTTTAGCGCCATCGAAGGCTGGAGTTGCGATTGGTAGACCGCCTTTCAGGTGCTCGGCTAGACGACGTACTTCGTCATCTGAGAAGGTGTCGATGTCTACTTTCTGACGACATTCACCTAGCTCGTACGCTTTCTTGATGAATTCGCGTAGCTCGTGCAGTTCACGTTGCTCTTTGAGCATCTCTTCGATGCGCTCACCGATACCACGTGCCGCTAGGCCCATGTGCGTCTCAAGGATCTGACCGATGTTCATACGTGATGGTACACCCAGTGGGTTTAGTACGATATCTACGGTACGGCCCTTGTCATCGTAAGGCATGTCTTCTACTGGTACGATAGTCGAGATAACACCCTTGTTACCGTGACGACCCGCCATCTTATCACCTGGCTGGATGCGACGTTTAACCGCTAGGTAAACCTTCACAATCTTCAATACGCCCGGCTGTAAGTCATCACCTTGAGTGATCTTACGACGCTTGGTTTCAAATCTCTTTTCGTACTCGGCTTTAAGCTCTTCGTACTGAGCAGCAAGTTGCTCTAGCTCTGCTTGCTTGTCTTCTTCGGCCAGGCTTTGCGTTAGGATCTTATCCGCAGCAAGACCAGCTAGCTTAGCAGCATCTACACCTGAATCGGTAAGTAGCTTGCGAGCACGGCTCAATACACCTTCTTCAAGGATCTTGAACTCTTCGTTGAAGTCTTTCTTGGCTTCACGCAGCTGCATCTCTTCGATTTCAAGGGCACGCTTGTCTTTTTCTACACCGTCACGGGTGAAGACCTGTACGTCGATAACAGTACCAGATACAGAGTTAGGTACACGTAGCGAGCTGTCTTTAACGTCAGACGCTTTCTCACCAAAGATGGCGCGTAGTAGCTTCTCTTCTGGAGTAAGCTGGGTTTCGCCTTTCGGAGTTACTTTACCTACTAGGATGTCACCGCCTTTCACTTCCGCACCGATGTAAACAACGCCAGACTCATCCAGCTTGCCTAGTGCAGATTCACCCACGTTCGGGATATCGGCTGTGATTTCTTCCGGCCCAAGCTTGGTATCACGAGCAATACACTGCAGCTCTTGAATGTGGATAGTCGTTAGACGATCTTCTTTTACAACGTTCTCTGAAAGTAGGATTGAATCCTCGAAGTTGTAACCATTCCAAGGCATGAATGCCACGCGTAAGTTTTGACCAAGTGCCAGGTCACCTAGGTCTGTTGAAGGACCGTCGGCTAGTACGTCACCACGTACAACTGGCTCACCAACCATACAAGTTGGCTTTTGGTTAATACAGGTGTTCTGGTTAGAACGGGTGTACTTAGTCAGGTTGTAGATGTCGATACCGGCTTCACCAGGTACGCGCTCATCTTCGTTTACGTTGATAACGATACGGCTCGCATCAGCGTAATCAACCACACCACCACGCTTAGCAACGATGGTTACACCTGAGTCTTTGGCAAGTGTAAGCTCGATACCTGTACCTACTAGCGGCTTATCGGCGCGTAGTGTAGGAACAGCCTGACGTTGCATGTTCGATCCCATCAATGCACGGTTGGCGTCATCGTGCTCTAGGAATGGGATAAGGGCAGCAGCTACTGAGATAACCTGTTGTGGCGATACGTCCATATATTGGATGTCTTCGCGCGGCATCAAGGTTGATTCACCTTTGTGACGACAAGTAACCAGTTCTTCAATAAATTCATTGTTATCGTTCAAGTCAACGTTTGCCTGAGCAATTACGAATTGACCTTCTTCGATAGCAGATAGGTAATCGACATCGTCAGTTACCACACCATCTACCACTTTACGGTAAGGTGTTTCCAGGAAACCGAAGTCATTGGTACGTGCGTACGTAGACAATGAGTTGATTAGACCGATGTTTGGACCTTCAGGCGTTTCGATTGGACATACGCGACCGTAGTGCGTTACGTGTACGTCACGTACTTCGAAGCCTGCACGCTCACGCGTTAGACCGCCCGGACCTAATGCAGAAATACGACGCTTGTGCGTTACTTCTGATAGCGGGTTGTTCTGGTCCATAAACTGTGAAAGCTGTGATGAACCAAAGAATTCTTTAACCGCAGCCGAGATAGGCTTAGCGTTGATCAGGTCTTGTGGCATGATGGCATCAAGATCGCCAAGGCTTAGGCGCTCACGTACCGCACGCTCAACACGTACTAGACCAACACGGAATTGGTTTTCAGCCATTTCGCCCACAGAACGAATACGACGGTTACCAAGGTGGTCGATATCATCCACATCGCCTTTACCGTTACGGATGTCGATAAGTACCTTCATTACCGAAACGATATCTTCTTTAGAAAGCGTACCTGGACCTTCATCTGAGTCGTAACCAACACGGCTGTTGAACTTCATACGACCTACGGTTGATAGATCATAGCGCTCATCAGAGAAGAATAGGTTGTCGAATAGTGTTTCGGCCGCTTCTTTTGTTGGTGGCTCACCAGGGCGCATCATGCGGTAAATTTCCACAAGTGCTTCTAGGCGGTTGTTCGTTGAGTCGATACGTACCGTATCTGACATGTAAGCACCGCTGTCTACATCATTGATGTACAGAGTTGCGATCTTGGTGTGACCGGCTTTAACAAGCTCAGCCATCAGCTCTAGCGATAGCTCGTCGTTGGCGTTAGCGATTACTTCGCCAGTTGACTCATCGACGTAGTTTTTAGCAATAACACGGCCAATAATATACTCGTGTGGTACTTCTAGCTGGTCAATGCCTTTTTTCTCGATGGTTTTGATATGGCGCGCAGTTACACGGCGGCCTTGCTCAACCAATACTTCACCGTCATCGCCCTTGATATCAAAAGCGGCGGTTTCACCACGCAGACGTGAAGGCACAAGTTCCATAAGAACTTTACCGTCAGTCACTTCAAAGGTCGTGGTTTCGAAGAAGATGTTTAGGATTTCTTCAGTTGAGAAATCAAGGGCACGCAGAATGATCGACGCAGGAAGTTTACGACGACGGTCAATACGTACATACAGGTTATCTTTAGCATCGAATTCGAAGTCGAGCCAAGAACCACGGTAAGGGATAACGCGGGCGTTATAAAGAACCTTGCCCGACGAGTGGGTTTTACCACGGTCGTTATCAAAGAATACACCAGGTGAACGGTGTAGCTGAGAAACAATAACACGCTCAGTACCATTGATAACAAAGGTACCTGTGTCGGTCATGAGCGGAATCTCGCCCATGTAAACTTCTTGCTCTTTGATGTCTTTAACGGTGCCAGGTGCTTCTTTGTCCATAAGCACTAGACGAAGTTTCACGCGAAGTGGAGCAGAATATGTCACGCCGCGAATTTGACATTCTTTAACGTCGAATACTGGCTCACCAATACGATAACTTACGTATTGAAGCTCAGAATTGCCCGAGTAGCTTTTAATCGGGAAAACGGAACGGAAAGCTGCTTCCAAACCGAAATCACCGTCAGCGTCCGGCGTTAAGAATTTTTTAAACGATTCTAACTGCATTTGCAGTAAGAAAGGCACATCCAACACCTGTGGACGTTTACCAAAATCCTTACGGATACGTTTCTTTTCAGAATAAGAGTAAGCCATGGGGTTCCTCAGCTTGCTGATCTTTGACCCTACCTGTTCTTGTAAGAACAGGACTTCATTGACGATATGCCAATTTCTACAACATTTGGAATTGCGTCCAAATGTCACTGCTATTACCAATGATTAACGTAACTAATTGATAATAATAGTGAAATTTGGTTAGAGAGAGCGCAACAGTGAGGTTTCTCTCTATAGCGCAAAAGGGCCGGTGATTAAATAATCACCAGCCCTTGCCTGATTTCTCAGGCAGCGAACCTAGCGTATGCTAGATTACTTGATCTCAACTTCAGCACCAGCTTCTTCAAGATCTTTCTTAAGTGCTTCAGCTTCTTCCTTAGATACACCTTCTTTGATAGGTGCAGGAGCTGATTCAACAAGAGCTTTCGCTTCTTTAAGGCCAAGACCTGTAGCGCCACGTACTGCTTTGATAGCAGCAACTTTGTTAGCGCCAGCGCCAGCTAGGATTACGTCGAACTCAGTCTTCTCTTCAGCAGCTTCAGCAGGACCAGCAGCAACAACAGCAGCAGCTGCAGTTACGCCGAATTTTTCTTCCATTGCTTCAACTAGTTCAACAACTTCCATTACTGACATTTCAGCAATAGCGTCAAGGATTTGGTCTTTAGTTACAGACATTGTAAATTTCCTAATATTCTCGAACCTTGCGGTTCATTAAATTCAATACACCGATAAAGAACAATAGCTTATAAATAAAAATTAAGCAGCTTGTTCTTGTTTCTGGTCGCGAACAGCAGCAAGAGTTTTTGCCAGCTTGCCCGCAGAAGCTTCTTTCATAGCGCTCATTAGACGTGCAACAGCTTCGTCGTATGTAGGTAGCTTAGCAAGCATATCTACATCAACTAGTGAACCGTCAAAAGCGGCCGTTTTAAGCTCAAACGCTTGATGCTTCTTGGCGAAATCTTTGAAGATACGCGCTGCAGCACCTGGGTGCTCAGAAGAGAAAGCGATTAGGCTTGGGCCTACTAGTGATTCGGTTAGACACTCGTATTCAGTACCTTCAACAGCACGGCGAGCTAGAGTGTTACGAACAACTTTCATCCATACACCCGCTGCACGAGCTTCTTTACGAAGGCCTGTGATAGCGTCTACTGTTACACCACGAGAATCTGCAACAACTGCAGATAGAGCACCTTTGGCAGCTTCGTTGACTTCAGCAACAATTGCTTTTTTGTCTTGAAGGTTTAAAGCCATGGGTGTTACTCCTGGTTGTGAGGAACTTACATCCCTCAGTTTTTCTCTACTTCACCAATCAATTGGTGAAGCTGCTTGTTACGGCGAGAGCCAGAAGATTAGGAAAATCTAGCTGGGATTCACACCGTCTACGTAGGAGATTAAGCAATGAAGCACTGCACCTACGGTCTTGGACGGAAGCCAATTAACTTGGCTTCAACCCGAATTTGTTGTTTTGTTGAGACGTTTTCTCAGCAAAAGGGCGCGAAATTATAGTATAAAAATCGCGCCGCGTAAACTCTTTAATTACTATACTTGAGTGCTTAGAGAGTTTTGGTCAACAGCAACACCTGCACCCATAGTCGTAGAGATGCTTACTTTCTTGATGAAAGTACCTTTCGCTTGAGAAGGCTTAGCTTTCTTAAGCGCTACGATTAGAGACTCAAGGTTCTGTTGTAGTTGCTCAGCTGTGAAATCCACTTTACCGATAGTAGTGTGGATGATGCCGTTCTTGTCGTTACGGTAACGAACCTGGCCAGCTTTAGCATTTTTAACTGCTTCTGCAACGTTAGGAGTTACAGTACCAGTTTTAGGGTTAGGCATAAGACCACGTGGACCTAGGATTTGACCTAGTTGACCAACAACGCGCATTGCATCTGGAGAAGCAACAACTACGTCGAAGTTCATCTCGCCTTTCTTAACTAGTTCAGCAAGATCTTCCATACCTACGATGTCAGCACCTGCTTCTTTCGCAGCTTCTGCATTTGCACCAGCGGTGAATACAGCTACGCGAACGTCACGGCCAGTACCGTGAGGAAGAACAGTTGCGCCACGTACGTTTTGGTCAGATTTACGTGCGTCGATACCAAGGTTAACAGCAACGTCAACACTTTCAACGAACTTAGCAGTCGCTAGCTCTTTAAGAAGCGCTACAGCTTCGTTGATTTCGTAATCTTTAGTTACATCCACTTTTTCGCGGATAGTACGCATACGTTTAGTTAGTTTTGCCATTATCTTAGTCCTCTACGTTCAAGCCCATTGCACGCGCAGAACCTGCGATAGTGCGTACCGCAGCGTCCATGTCGGCCGCTGTAAGGTCAGGTTTCTTCATCTCAACGATTTCTTCTAGTTGAGCACGAGTAACAGTACCTACTTTTTCAGTATTAGGACGGCCTGAACCAGACTTGATACCAGCAGCTTTCTTAAGAAGATAAGCAGCAGGTGGCGTCTTCATTTCAAACGTGAATGAACGGTCGCCGTAAACAGAGATGATTACAGGAACCGGAGCGCCTTTCTCTAGTGATTCTGTACGGGCGTTGAACGCTTTACAGAATTCCATGATGTTAACACCGTGTTGACCTAGAGCAGGACCTACTGGTGGACTAGGGTTAGCCATACCAGCAGCAACTTGTAGCTTGATTAAAGCTTCAACTTTTTTAGCCATGATTATACCTCGTTAGGTGGGTCTTAGCCTCGTGCGCGCGAGGACGCGTACTCAAGCGGCTTCCCAATTTAAAAATTTAGTGCACTTTTTGCTCATACTAAGTGCAGAACACCGAGCATGAATACAAAAAGGCCGCTGATTATAAGTCAATCAGCGGCCTTTTTCAATACGATTTTGTCGTTTAAGTAGACAAATTATTTATCTTGCTCTACCTGGCTGAACTCTAGCTCTACCGGCGTCGAACGACCGAAGATAAGTACAGATACTTTTACGCGGCTTTTCTCGTAATCCACTTCTTCAACAACACCGTTAAAGTCGGCAAACGGACCATCAATAACACGTACCACTTCACCTGGCTCAAACAAGGTAGCCGGCTTAGGTGCTTCAGCATTTTCTTGTAGACGGTTAAGAATACGATCTGCTTCTTTTTTGCTGATTGGCGCTGGACGGTCAGAAGTACCACCAATAAAGCCCATCACGCGAGGCGTGCTGTTCACTAAGTGCCAGCTGGCATCGTTCATGTCCATTTCAACCAGAACATAGCCTGGGAAGAACTTACGCTCTGACTTGCGCTTTTGACCGGCACGCATTTCCACTACTTCTTCAGTAGGTACTAGCACTTCACCAAAGCTGTCTTCCAGACCTTGGATTTGAATGTGCTCTTTGATGGTTTGCGCTACACGCTTCTCAAAACCTGAGAAAGCCTGGATCACATACCAGCGTAATTTCTTTTCTTTGTTCTCTTCCGTCATGGGACTAGATCTCCAACCCAGTTAAAAAGCCTACTACTCGGAATAAAATTCCGTCCAATCCCCAAAGGATTAGTGCCATGATAACTGTTGCAATCATTACGATGAAGGTAGTGTGTGTGGTTTCCTGACGCGTAGGCCAAACCACTTTACGTACTTCGATGCGTGCTTCTTTGGCGAAAGTGATAAAGTTACGACCCTTTTCTGTGGTCGCTGCTACCGCTAAAGAGATAGCCACTGCCGCAACAACACCGATAGCTCGAAGTAGCGCTGATTCTTCACCAAATACTGTGTTACCTACTACTGCTGCTACCAGTAACGCAATGGCGAATAGCCACTTTACCCAGTCCATCGAGCTTGACGGGTTTTCTACATTTGCACTCATAATTCCTGACACCTTAAATACAGACACAACAACCCCGTCACTCGACAGGGTAAATCTATCCAAATCTAACCTTAAAAAATTGCTTTTTAAACAGATTTTTAAACTTAGACTCGCTAGCTGAAAAGTGGCAGGGGCGGAGAGATTCGAACTCCCAACCGTCGGTTTTGGAGACCGCTGTTCTACCAATTGGAACTACGCCCCTGCAAAGTGGATGCCCATTATACTGACCAACCGCGCTAACACAAGAGTAAAAACTAGACGTAGATAAATTAATTACCGCGTTTACCCCTGTTCATGCCCACCAGCCTGTAAGTGCTTTGCGCCGACATCTCGCTTACGGCACCTTTTGCCGGGGTGGATTGGAGTTGCCACTATAGAGCAGCAAGGGTTGCTCTTTGCCATGCCAGTCGCTTAACAACCAGATTTGCTCAAACTGATGCGTCTTTGGCACCTGTAAAGTGCGTAAAAGGGCGATAAAGTCCTCTCTTTGCCATAGGGTGCTGGCATTGCGGATCAGCAGCCATACCCGCTTACTATCGTATTTTTTGCTGGCTTTGGCGCTTAGCAACCGACCCAAAGCAAAGGCCAGTTGCTCCGAGCTCGGGTTTAATGCCAATTGCGCCAGTTGGCGTTGAATATCCAGCCCCAACTCCCGCCCCAGCACCGCCATGGCCTCGTGTTCATTGGCATACAAGTGAGCAATTTCTATGTCCAGACGCTCTTCGTCCATATAACAACTAACGTCGGGCTTGGCTGGCTCATTATGCCAAATATGGCGCATCGGCGTATGATAGGTGCGCTCATAAGCACGTAAAAAAAGCCGCGCCGCTTGATGCTCTAATTGTAGCTTTTCAGTTTCACTGTCTGTCATAACGCTTGATACAAATCATCCAACAGCGCCGAAGCGCCAAAACGAAAATGAGCGGGAGTCAACCAGTGCTCACCCATTTCTTTATCGGCCAAGTCCAAATACTGCTGTGCCTGTGCCAGGGTTCTGACGCCGCCGGAAACCTTAAGCCCTACATCCTGGCCGCTTTGCTTTATTTGCTCCAGCATCACCTTCGCCGCCTCCAAGGTGGCATTGACCGCCACCTTGCCGGTGCTGGTTTTAACAAAATCGGCGCCACCGGCGATGGCAATGTCGGTCGCCTGTGCTACCTGAGGCAAACTGAGCTCGCCACTTTCGATAATCACCTTAAGCCTGGCTCGGCCCGCACAAAGCGCTTTTGAGCGGCGCACATAATCCAAGGGCGTTTGCTCATCCCCCGCTTGTAGAAGTTTATAGGGCAGCACCAAGTCTACCTCGTCAGCACCTAGAGCCAGTGCCAGCTCGGTTTGTTGCAGCACTTCATCTAAAGGCTGATCGCCGCCTGGGAAATTGGTCACGGTCGCCAAAGCAGGCGTCTGAGAAAAGTGCATCTGCATATAGGTGCGCACATAGGTTAACCACTGCGGATAAATGCAAATCGCCGCAGGTAAGGGCTTATCCGCCGACAATTGCTGCAAAAACACTTTTATATCTTGCTCCTCGTCCTGCTCATCCAAACGAGTAAAATCCAAACAGGCCAATGCCCGCTTAGCGTCATCTGCTGCACTCATTTCCACACTCTCCTTTTTCCGCTACACCTATACTAACATTCAAACGAAATTCTTAAATCCCCTTCCCCAGCTGTTTTATAAAACTCCGTTAACGCTTTATTTTTATTGGCTTAAGCCATTTCGAAAGTCTGCATATAACTTTTGGTTATATAAGCTTGGAACAAATTATTTTTTTAACCATTGGGGCTGGCATTATGCTTTGCAGCTCTAACGGATCTTAAGGTTCGCTATTTTTTAGTTGCTTGGAACAGGTGGTAACGCGTGCAATATTTTCCCATATTCACAAAATTAGATAATAAGCCGGTGCTGATAGTCGGCGGTGGCGAAGTGGCGCTGCGTAAGGCAACAGCCATGCTCAAGGCGAGCGCTAAACTGACGCTGATCGCGCCTGAATTTTGCACGCAACTAGAGAGCTTGGCACAAGCGCAAGAAATCACCCTAATTCGCGCCGAATTTAATGCCGAGCAGCTAAAGGGCTTTATGCTGGTGATCGCCGCGACCGACAGTGAAACTGTCAATGCCCAGGTGCAAACGGCCGCCGATGAACAGAACATTTTCGTTAATGTGGTGGACGACCAGCCCAAGTGCAGCTTTATTTTTCCATCGATTGTTGACCGCAGCCCGGTGACTATCGCTATTTCCAGTGCCGGCACTGCGCCTGTATTGGCAAGACGTCTGCGGGAAAAACTGGAAACCCTGATCCCACAGCATATTGGCCCATTGGCCAATCTGGTTGGCCGTTTTCGTTCTCAGGTAAAGCAGCGCTTTAGCCACTTTGCCGACCGCCGCCAGTTTTGGGAGCAGGTGTTTGACTCCAATGTGGTGAGTGAAGTGCAAAAAGGCAATGAAGAGCAGGCCTATACGCAACTGCAGCAAATGCTGAACGACACCCCGGCGCCCAAGGGAGAAGTGTATGTGATTGGCGCCGGCCCAGGCGACCCGGAATTACTGACGCTCAAAGCCTTACAGCTAATGCAGCAGGCCGATGTGGTGGTTTACGACTACCTGGTGTCCGACGAAATTATGGAGCTGGTACGCCGTGATGCCGACCTTATTTGTGTTGGCAAGCGTGCCGGTGATCACAGCGTGCCACAAGAGCGCACCAATGAAATCCTGGTGGAGCTGGCGCAGCAAGGCAAAAAAGTCTGCCGTATTAAAGGCGGCGACCCCTTTATTTATGGCCGCGGTGGCGAAGAAGCACAGGTACTGGCCGAGCATGGCGTCAGCTATCAAATCGTCCCCGGTATCACTGCGGCAGCTGGCTGTAGCGCTTACGCTGGCATTCCGCTGACCCACAGGGATCACGCGCAGAGCATTCAGTTTGTAACCGGCCACTGTAAAAAAGATGGTCAGGAGCTGGATTGGCAGTCGCTTGCCAAGCCTAACCAAACCCTGGCGATTTACATGGGGGTGATGAAATCTCCGGATATCAAGGCGCAACTTATTGACCATGGCCGCAGCCCGACAACACCGGTGGCCATAGTAGAAAACGGCACACGCAAAGAGCAGCGTGTGGTTACGGGCACCCTGGCACAGTTAGACGAGTTGGTGACTCAACATAATATTCAGTCACCAGCCTTACTCATAGTAGGTGAAGTCGCCTCATTACATCGGCAGTTGGCCTGGTTTGGCAATACCGCGCAAACCAGCAGCCTGGCGCAGCCTCTGACCGATGTGGCGTAACACCCTATGGCAAATTTATTAAGAGTTTAAGCAGGAACAAAGCTATGGCTTTAACACATCTTCAGCAGCTTGAAGCTGAAAGCATCAAAATTATCCGCGAAGTCGCGGCTGAATTTGAAAACCCGGTAATGCTTTACTCCATAGGTAAAGATTCCTCGGTGCTATTGCACTTGGCCCGTAAGGCTTTCTTCCCAGCGAAGATCCCCTTCCCCTTGCTGCATGTGGATACCGACTGGAAATTTCGCGAGATGATCGAGTTTCGTGATCGCATGGCCAAAGAATATGGCTTTGACCTGCTGGTTCATAAAAACCCCGAAGGTTTGGCTATCAATATCAGCCCCTTCGTACACGGTTCCAGCAAGCACACCGACATCATGAAGACTCAAGGTTTGAAGCAGGCGCTTAACCAATATGGTTTTGATGCCGCCTTTGGTGGTGCCCGCCGTGACGAGGAGAAATCCCGCGCTAAGGAACGCGTCTATTCGTTCCGCGATAAGCACCATAGATGGGATCCGAAAAACCAGCGTCCGGAGCTGTGGAATACCTATAACGGCGAAGTGAACCAAGGCGAAAGCATACGTGTGTTCCCGCTGTCGAACTGGACCGAGTTAGATATCTGGCAATACATCTACCAGGAAAACATCGAAATCGTGCCGCTCTATCTGGCCCAGCAGCGTCCTGTGGTTGAGCGTAACGGCACCCTGATCATGGTCGATGATGAGCGTATGCCACTGAATGAAGGCGAGCAGCCGCAGCTGAAGTCGGTACGTTTCCGTACCCTGGGTTGCTACCCGCTTACCGGCGCGGTGGAATCCGAAGCCAATACCCTGACCGGCATTATCGAAGAAATGCTGCTGTCGACATCATCGGAGCGTGAGGGCCGCGTAATCGACCACGATTCCGCCGGTTCCATGGAGAAGAAAAAACGTGAGGGCTATTTCTAATGTCAGCAACTGCCAATGAAGTAAAAGAGTTAGGCATAGAAGCCTATTTAACGCGCCAACAAGACAAAAGCCTGTTGCGCCTGTTGACCTGCGGCAGCGTTGACGACGGTAAATCGACGCTGATCGGCCGTCTGTTGCACGACAGCCACCAGATCTATGAAGATCAACTGGCGGCGCTGCATAAAGACAATGAAAAGGTCGGTAACGCCGGCGAAGAGCTGGACTTGGCCCTGCTGGTTGATGGCCTGCAGGCAGAGCGCGAGCAAGGCATTACCATAGACGTGGCCTATCGCTATTTCTCCACCGCCAAGCGCAAATTTATTATTGCCGACACCCCGGGACACGAACAGTACACCCGCAACATGGTGACCGGCGCGTCAACCAGTGATCTGGCGATTATTCTGGTTGATGCCCGCTACGGTGTGCAAGTGCAAACCAAGCGTCACAGCTTTATCTGTGACTCACTTGGTATCGAGCAGTTTGTGGTCGCCATCAACAAGATGGATATCGTCGGCTTTGATAAAGCCGTGTACGAGAAGATCAAGGCGGATTACCTTAAGTTTGCCGAGCAGCTGAATGTCAGCGATATCAAGTTTGTGCCCATGTCGGCCCTTAAAGGCGACAACGTGGTGACTCGCTCAGAGCACACACCGTATTACACGGATAAGCCCTTACTTGAGTTGCTGGAAAATTCTCCGGCGGCGGCCACCAACAATGGCTTTGAAGCCCGTCTGCCGGTACAGTATGTGGTACGCCCTAACCTAGATTTCCGTGGTTTCCAGGGCACTATCACCTCGGGCGAGTTTAAGGTGGGCGATGCGGTAAAGGTACTGCCTTCGGGTAAAACCTCCAGCATCAAGGAACTAGTGACTTTCGACGGCAAGCTGGAGAGCGCCGAAGCTGGTCAGGCGATCACCATGACCTTGAACGACGAGATAGATATCAGTCGCGGCGATGTGATAGTGCCGAGCGCTTCCACTTCGGTGGCGACCAACCAGTTGCAAGCCAAACTGGTATGGATGCACGAAGAGCCTTTGGTTGTTGGCAAAACCTATAACCTTAAGCTGGGTGCCAAGAAAACTGCGGCGGTGATCTCACGCATAGATCACACCATAGACGTAAACACCTTGGCCCACGGCGAGGCGGACAAGCTGCAGCTTAACGAGATTGCCATAGTGACTGTGGAATTGACCGAGCCCGTGCTAGCGGATGTGTATCGCAATAACCGCGAAACCGGTGCCTTTATCCTGATCGACCGCCTATCTAACCTGACCGTAGGTGCGGGCATGGTTGAGCAGGTATTAGCAGCTACACAAGAGCAACAAGCAAGCCAGTTTAGCGACTTTGAAGTTGAGCTAAATGTCTTGGTGCGCAAGCACTTCCCGCATTGGCAAGCACTCGACATCAGTAAGTTGCGTTAAATGATAGATGCCGTTTTTTATGTGCTGATAATAGCCGCCTTATTTGCCGCCCTGGTAATGACCCATGTGCGTCCGGCGACCCTGTTTTTCAGCGCATTACTCGGCTGCTATGCCCTGGGGTATGTGGACACCCCAACCCTGCTGGGCAACTTTACCAACACCGGGCTGGTGAGCCTGGTGTTGTTGATGCTGGTCTCCATCGCCCTGGAGCGCACCTCCTTGTTGCAGATTTTGGCCAAGCGCATCGTGAGCCCCTCCTTGAAATTAAGCATTATCAAGGTGAGCACATTGACGGCAGCGGCATCGGCGTTTTTAAACAATACCGCCGTGGTCGCCTCTTTAGTCGGGCCACTGACCCGCAATAAGCACCACGCTCCTTCTAAGTTGTTGATCCCACTCTCGTATGCGGCCATTTTGGGCGGCACGACCACGCTCGTTGGTACTTCCACCAATCTCATAGTCAATAGTTTTACCCAACAATATGATGGCCTGAGCCTGGCCATGTTTAGCTTTTTACCCATAGGTCTGGCCGTGACCCTGGTAGGCATCTTGCTATTGATCCTCTGCCATAAACTGCTGCCCGACTATCCCAGGGTTGAAGGTGAACACAAGAAATACCTGCTCGAAGCCAAGGTTAATCCAGACTCACCCTTGGTAGGTAAAAGCATAGAAAAAAATGGTCTGCGCGATCTGAACGACCTCTTCTTGGTGGAGATCGTTCGCGAAAAACGTTTGATTAGCCCGGTGCGTCCTGAAAACAAGGTACGCGCCGGCGATAAACTGATTTTTACCGGCCATGTGCAAAGCGTCACCGCCTTGCAGCGCATTCCCGGGCTGACCCTGTTTGCCGACAGCAATGGCTTGTTGAGCTCAAACCTGCAAGAGGTGATAGTCACCCACATCTCAACCCTGGTAGGTAAGACACTAAAGGACGTAGGTTTTCGCGCCAAGTTCGATGCCGCCGTGGTCGCCATTCACCGCAATGGCGAGCGCCTGTCCGGCAAGCTCGGTGAGGTCACCATACGTCCAGGTGATCGACTTATGCTGGCGGTGGGCCACGACTTTCATAATCGCAACAACCTGGACAAGAATTTTTACTTTGTCAGCGAGCACAGCGTCGCCAAGGCTTATAATCGTACTAGCGAGTTCGCCCTGCTTGGTGGCTTTGCCGTAGTTATTGCTCTGGCCGCCACCGCGCTTGTGCCCCTGGTACAGGGCCTTTTGGTATTTGTCGCCCTGCTGCTGGCCACCAAGGTGCTCGACGGCCAGGAATTAAAACGCCGCTTTCCCTTTGAGCTGGTGATCATCATCGCCTCGGCTCTGGGTCTGGCCAATGCCTTTAGCGGCTCGGGTGCCGAACTGGCCTTGCAGCAATTACTGGGAGAGCACCAGGGACTAACCCCCTTTATGGCCTTGGTATTGGTATATGTGCTAACCGTACTGCTGACCGAGCTGATCACCAATAATGCCGCTGCGGCGCTGATGTTTCCGCTCGCCTATGGCCTGGCCAGCTCCTTAGAGGTAAGCCTGATGCCCTTCGCCATGACGGTAGCCTATGGCGCCAGCGCCGCCTTTATCAGCCCTTATAGCTACCAAACCAATATGATAGTGATGAACGCCGGCCAGTACCGCTTTGCCGACTTTGCCCGCCTAGGTGTGATAATGTCTTTGGCCTATGCCACCGTGGTACTGTCACTGATAAATTATGTATTTGAGTTTTAAGATCGAGACCTGAGAATGGATGAAAACATAGTGTGGCACCAACACGGTGTCGATAAACAAAAAAGACAACAGCAGAATGGCCATAAAAGCTGCATTTTGTGGTTTACCGGCTTTTCCGGCTCAGGCAAAAGCACTATAGCCGGCGCCTTGGAAGCCAAGCTGTTTGAGCTCGGCCAGCACACCTATTTGCTTGATGGCGATAATGTCCGCCACGGCCTCTGTGGCGATCTTGGCTTTAGCGACGCCGATCGCAAAGAAAATATTCGCCGCGTCGGTGAAACCGCTAAGCTTATGGTCGATGCCGGATTAATTGTACTCACCGCGTTTATTTCCCCCTTTCAGGAAGAAAGAGATATGGTACGTAATCTGGTGGGTGAAGCCGAGTTTATCGAGGTGTATTTAGAGACACCTTTGGCCACCTGCGAACAGCGCGACCCTAAGGGCTTGTATAAGAAAGCGCGGGCAGGTGAAATAGCTCATTTTACCGGTATTGACTCTGACTATGAGGTGCCGTGTAACCCTGAGCTCACCCTTGATACTTCAACACAGGATATAGACGGCTGCGTGGCGCAACTTATCGCCTATTTACGCGGCAAAAACATAATAGGATAGCCAATGACTTCTCCAGAACTGCTCGAACAGATAGTGCAACTGGCGCAAGACGCCGGACAAGCGGCCATGCGCATCTACAACAAGGACTTTAACGTCGAGTATAAGGACGATAAAAGTCCGGTCACAGATGCCGATTTAGCCGCGCACAGGGTAATTCTGAGCGGGCTGGAGAAAATCACGCCTAAACTGCCGGTACTGAGTGAAGAGAGCGCCGCCATTAGCTGGCAAGAGCGCCAACAATGGCAATGTTACTGGCTGGTTGATCCCATTGACGGCACCAAGGAATTTATCAAGAAAAACGGCGAATTCACCATTAATATCGCCCTCATTGAAAACGGCGTGCCGGTACTGGGCGTAGTCGATGCCCCGGCACTCGGGGTCACCTATCTGGCCACCCAGGATATAGGCGCCTTTAAGCAGGTCGGCGAAGCGCGCATCGAGCTGAAGGTGACTAAGAAGGAAAATAAGGGCGTGATCCGCGTGGTCGGCAGTCGCTCACACTCGTCTGAGCAACTGGCCAACTACCTAAAGCAGTTTGACGAAGTGGATATGGTGCCCAAGGGCAGCTCGCTGAAGCTGTGCTTGGTAGCCGAAGGCGCCGCCGATATTTACCCGCGTTTAGGGCCGACCAGCGAGTGGGATACAGGTGCTGGCCACGCGGTTGCGACCATCGCTGGTGCCACTGTGACCACTGTTGACGGAGCGCCTCTTAAATATAATCAAAAAGAAAGCTATCTCAATCCTTTCTTTATTGTCAGCGCGCTGCAATCCTAAGCGGTTGAGCAAAAATTAAAAAAGCAGCCTAGGCTGCTTTTTTAATTCTCGGGGTGTCCTTTACAGGGTTAGTTCAAGGCCAAGACCTTGGGCCCAGGCCTGTACACTGCTCTTATCATAAGTAATTTCTTTAAACAGCTTATGCTGGCAAAACTCCAAAAAGGGTTCGCCGCTGCGACCCTGGTAGAGAATACGGCTATGGTTATCGTTAAAGCGCGATAGCAGTGCAAAGTATCGCTCACTATCTTGCTCGCCATGCGCACCTAAAAGCTTAATAGCCTCGGTAATGGCTGTGCGCACCTGCTCGGCACTGCAATGATGTGCATATTTATGGCCTAAAAATTCCTCAAAAACCGCTTGTCTTGCACCCATCTTATTCTCCTATACAGCTTGGCTGGCCGCTCGTCCCGACCAGGCCCCTATTGTAGGCTTTTGTATGACAAATTTATGAATTGGACTGCCGGCAGCGACAAAAGTTTTGTCTTTTTGCGATGTTTGCCGCCAAGCTTGGGGTATAATGGCCGCTAACTAGGCAACAAGCGCCCGAACAGCATGCACGACGATATTATTGAAGTTGAACTTGAAGAAGAACCCATAGAGCTTTGTAAGCTACTTAAGGTGCTCGATCTCGCCGAGGGCGGTGGTCATGCCAAGTTATTGATCGCCGACGGTTATGTAGGCGTTAACGGCGAATTGTGTACGCAAAAGCGCAAAAAAATCTATACCGGTGATACGGTGCATTTCGACGGCGACACCTTTTTAATGAGCGCTGCACAAAACATGGTACAGCGCGAGCAGCATAAAGCCCCGGCGCCAAAAGCTCCCAAAGCAAAACAAGCGGCACCGGCGAAGCAAGCAGCGAAACCCGCTGCAGCCGAAAAGGCCAAGAAGAAAACCTCTAACCGCGACGAAAATACCGGCCGTAAACCCATTTCATTCGGTTAATCCATTCCCCGCCCACCCAGGGCGGGTAAAAAATGACCTCTCTCAGAGGTTGAAAAAGCTACACTTTCCCCCAAACTCTTAGATGTGGCTAAAATTCAGCCGCAAGGAACTTTACGCATCAAATAATCGCACTGTGCGATTGTGTCATGCGCCAAGAGCAAAAGGGGTCTTGAATGAATAACAGCTTTAACACGCTTGCACAACTTACCGTCAACACCAAGCAATATCATATTCACTCGTTAGCAAGCTTGGGCGATAAAGCCAAGCGCCTGCCTTTCTCGTTAAAGATTTTATTGGAAAACCTGCTGCGTCATGAAGATGGCGAGAACATAGACAAGGACGATATCCAAGCGCTGCTTGATTGGCAACCAGACGCTGAACCGAGCAAGGAAGTCTCCTTTACGCCGGCACGCGTGGTAATGCAGGACTTCACTGGGGTGCCCGCTATAGTGGACTTAGCCGCCATGCGCGACGCCATGGAAAAGCTCGGTGGCGATCCCAGTAAGATTAACCCACTGTCACCAGCTGAGTTGGTTATTGATCACTCCGTCCAAGTAGATAGCTATGGCCAAGACGGTGCCTTCGATCTCAATGCTAAGTTGGAATATGAGCGCAATAAAGAACGTTATGAATTCTTACGTTGGGGACAAACCGCCTTCGATAATTTAAAGGTTGTACCCCCCGCAACAGGCATTGTGCACCAAGTAAACTTGGAATACCTCGCCCGAGTTGTTTTTGAAAACGACGTCAACGGCAATACCTTTGCCTACCCAGATAGCCTAGTGGGCACGGACTCTCACACCACCATGATCAATGGCCTTGGTATTTTAGGCTGGGGTGTAGGTGGGATTGAAGCCGAAGCCGCCATGCTCGGCCAACCCATTAGTTTGCTGATA
The DNA here is from genome assembly GCF_038739665.1 of Pseudoalteromonas qingdaonensis. Classification (NCBI taxonomy): domain Bacteria; kingdom Pseudomonadati; phylum Pseudomonadota; class Gammaproteobacteria; order Alteromonadales; family Pseudoalteromonadaceae; genus Pseudoalteromonas; species Pseudoalteromonas qingdaonensis. The sequence continues at coordinate 27,161 of NZ_JBCGCU010000017.1, forward strand.
CCACAAGTGATCGGCTTTAAGCTTAAAGGCGCGCTACCTGAAGGTACGACGGCGACGGACCTAGTGTTAACCGTCACCCAGATGCTGCGTGAAAAAGGTGTCGTAGGTAAATTTGTGGAGTTTTACGGTGACGGCCTAGCAGATTTACCGCTCGCTGACCGCGCGACTATCGCTAATATGGCACCAGAATATGGTGCCACCTGCGGTATCTTCCCAATTGATCAAGAAACACTAGAGTACCTTAAGCTCACAAATCGCAGCGATGAGCAAATCGAACTCATTGAGTCTTACGCCAAACATCAAGGCATGTGGCGAGAGCCAGGCGACGAACCTATGTATACCGACACCTTGGAGCTCGACTTAGGTGACGTTGTACCCAGCTTAGCAGGGCCAAAACGCCCACAAGACCGCATTCCGCTCAATGAAGCGGGTGACACCATCACCAAACACCTGCGCGGCTTTCAAGATGAACGTGCAGAGAAGAAAGCATTGGAAGTTGAAGACGAAGCTCGCATCGTTTCCGAAGGCGGCCAGCCGAAGCAGTCTAAAACTGAACCTGAGGTCACCGGTGTTGCCAAGGTAAACTACAAGGGTGAAGAATTCGAGTTAAGCGATGGTGCCTGCGTCATCGCCGCAATCACTAGCTGCACCAATACGTCGAACCCCAGCGTTATTCTCGCAGCGGGGTTAGTCGCGAAAAAAGCGAACGAACTGGGTCTCAATGTTAAACCTTGGGTGAAAACATCCTTAGCTCCGGGCTCGCAAGTGGTTACCGATTACCTGCAAAAAGCCGAGCTGATGGATGATCTTGAAGCCCTTGGTTTTAATTTGGTGGGATATGGCTGCACCACTTGCATCGGTAACTCCGGCCCACTACCCGATGAGATTCAAAAAGCCATCACCGATCACAAGCTGATTGTCAGCTCAATTCTCTCAGGTAACCGAAACTTCGAAGGCCGAATTCACCAAGATGTGAAAATGAACTTTCTAGCGTCTCCGCCTCTGGTGGTGGCCTATGCACTCGCAGGTCGAACTGACATTGACGTGTACAATGAACCACTCACTCAAGATAAAAATGGCAACGACGTTTTCCTCAAAGACATTTGGCCGAGTGTGAGCGAAGTCGCGGAACTGGTGAAATCAACCGTAACTAAGGATATGTTCGCCAAGAGCTATGCGAATGTCTACAAGGGTGACGAACGCTGGCGTGGTATCGCCATTCCGCAAGCCAAGCGCTATGAATGGAACGACGACTCCACCTATATTCGCAAAGCCCCATTCTTTGATGACATGAGCAAGGAGCCGCCGGGTATCCCCACTATTTCTGGTGCTCGTTGTTTAGCGAAGCTTGGAGATTCTGTTACCACTGACCACATTTCTCCTGCGGGCTCGATCAAAGCGGATGCGCCAGCAGGCGAGTACTTGCTGTCACATGGTGTCTCACAGGGAGACTTTAACTCCTACGGCTCACGCCGGGGTAACCATGAGGTGATGATGCGCGGCACCTTTGCCAATGTGCGCCTGCGTAACCAGCTTGCACCGGGCACCGAAGGGGGCATTACCAGGACCCAGCCGGAAAATAACCTGGCCAGCATTTACGATGCGGCCATGCAGTATCAAGAACAAGGCACGCCTTTAGTGGTGTTAGCAGGGGCCGAATACGGCACCGGCTCATCGCGAGATTGGGCGGCCAAGGGCTCCCTCCTGCTTGGTATTAAGGCGGTGATCGCCAAGAGTTATGAGCGCATTCACCGTTCCAACCTCATTGGCATGGGTGTACTGCCATTGCAGTTTAAAGCGGGTGAAGGCCATGAGGAGCTGGGCTTAACCGGCAAGGAAACCTTTGATATAAACGGCCTGTGCGATAAAGCCAAGGAGCTGGAAATTATCGCCACCGCTGAGGACGGGCAGCAAACCAAGTTTAGAGTCGATGTGCGTATCGACACCCCGAAAGAATGGGAATACTACAAGCACGGCGGCATTTTGCAGTATGTGCTGAGGCAAATGCTGCGCTCCTAAGTCAGATTAAGCCGTGCCCTGCACGGCTTTTTTATGCCATTAACACAAATAGCTCAATTTGCCCTGCTCTTGCAGCTTGGCCACATAACGTTGCTCCAGTAACCAGGGGTGGCGTTTCCAGCCTTGAAAGCCAAAGCCTGTAATATGCACCGGCGCCCCGGTTGCGACAAAATGCGCTATGGCCTGAGTGCCTGAGCTTGGCCATTTGGGTTTGCACTCGGGCTGCCCTAAACTCAACAGCTCGGTCAACAGCTGCTTTCGGGCCAGCGCCGTTATTCTTGTTTTTGAGTGTGCTGGGGCAAACTTAGTCACCAGGGCTTCACCATGATCCAGGCTGCCTTGACGGCCAAGGAGACAAAAACACCTTTGTGTAAGCGGGTTAGGGGTTGGATCTGTGACAACTACACTTTGCAGTTGCTGAGCATCTATATCCAAGTGTGAGTGCACTAGTTTATGGGCCTGGCGACCACGGCCACTGAGCCAGAGATCCGTGCATTTGCGATCAAGATGCCTGGGCATGCCGGCGCAAAAGTTAAAACGTACCACCCGCGCATAGGTTTCCACCGCGGCACTGATATCCTCGGTGATGGGGGCATTGCCAATGATCAGTATTGGTTCGTTGGCGTCAAAAATCACTTACTCGCATCGCATCCATAGAGGGCGCATCCTAGAGCAAGTTTATGAAGTGTAGATGACAAAAAGCCCCAGCAAATGCCGGGGCTTTTTTGGTCCAAATAGACTTAATTAAAAATTAAGCTTTCTTAGGACGCTCAAGAACATCTACCAAAGTCCAAGACTTAGTCTTAGAGATAGGCGCACATTCACGGATAGTAACTGTGTCGCCAGTCATGGCAGTGTTGTTCTCATCATGTACGTGCAATTTAGTAGTACGTTTGATGAATTTCCCATAGATAGGGTGCTTCACGTAACGGGCTACAGCAACAGTGAAAGACTTGTCCATCTTGTCGCTGATTACACGGCCTTGTAGAGTACGGATCTTATCGCTCATTATGCACCTGCCTTCTGGTTAATAACCGTTTTAACACGCGCGATGTCGCGACGTACTTTACGTAGCAAATGAGATTGAGCTAGCTGACCTGTGCTCGCTTGCATGCGCAGGTTAAACTGCTCACGAAGAAGCTCAATAAGTTCAGCGTTTAGCTCTTCTACGCTTTTATCTTTAAGTTCGCTAGCTTTCATTACATCACCGTCCGAGTTACAAAAGTGGTTTTGAATGGTAATTTACGAGACGCTAGGTTGAATGCTTCACGAGCAAGCTCTTCTGAAACACCTTCCATTTCGTAAAGTACTTTACCAGGCTGAATTTCAGCAACCCAGTATTCAACAGAACCTTTACCTTTACCCATACGAACTTCAAGCGGTTTGTTTGTGATTGGCTTGTCTGGGAATACACGGATCCAGATTTTACCTTGACGCTTGATGTGACGTGTCATAGCACGACGAGCTGCTTCGATTTGACGAGCAGTCATACGGCCACGACCAGTAGCCTTAAGACCGAAAGTACCGAAGCTTACTTTGTTACCGTTTTGCGCTAGACCACGGTTGCGGCCTTTGTGCATCTTACGGAATTTTGTACGTTTTGGCTGTAACATTATTCGCTACTCCTACTTAGCACTTTTCTTGGCTTTCTTCGGGCCACGTTTAGCAGGCTTCTCTTGCTCTTGTACTAGTGGAAGACCACCAATAACTTCGCCTTTGAAGATCCATACTTTAACACCGATAATGCCGTAAGTGGTTGCAGCTTCAGAAGTTGCGTAATCGATATCAGCACGAAGAGTGTGTAGAGGTACACGACCTTCACGGTACCACTCAGAACGTGCGATTTCTGCGCCGCCTAGACGACCGCTTACTTCAACTTTGATACCCTTTGCACCTAAGCGCATTGCGTTTTGTACCGAACGCTTCATAGCGCGACGGAACATAACACGACGCTCTAGCTGTGACGCAATACCGTCAGCTACTAGTTGTGCATCAAGCTCTGGCTTACGCACTTCCGCAATATTGATTTGCGCAGGTACACCAGCGATTTTTGTTACAGCTTGACGTAGCTTTTCAACGTCTTCGCCTTTCTTACCGATAACAACACCAGGACGAGCTGTGTGAATTGTTACACGGATAGATTTAGCTGGGCGCTCGATAACGATTTTAGCCACAGAAGCGTTCTTAAGTTCCTTAGTAAGGAAAGAACGTACTTTGTGATCGCCAAAAAGCTGCTCAGAGTAATCTTTTGTATTCGCGTACCAGGTAGAAACCCAAGGTTTAGAGATACCTAGGCGAATACCAGTAGGATGAACTTTTTGTCCCATTACTTATATCTCCTAGTTATCCGAAACCACAACAGTGATGTGGCTTGTACGCTTAAGGATGCGGTCTGCGCGTCCTTTAGCACGAGGCATGATGCGTTTCATTGTAGGACCTTCGTCTACAAATACTTTCGCTACTACAAGCTCATCAATGTCAGCACCTTCGTTGTGCTCTGCGTTAGCAATAGCAGACTCAAGTACTTTCTTAACTAATGCAGCCGCTTTCTTAGGGCTGTACGCCAGGATTTCTAGGGCGCGATCTACCGGTAGTCCACGGATTTGGTCTGCAACTAGACGTGCTTTTTGCGCCGAACCAGAGGCGAATTTGTGTTTAGCTAATGCTTCCATCATAACCTCCGATTAACGTTTCTTAGCTTTCTTATCCGCAGCGTGACCGCGGTAAGTACGTGTAGGTGCGAATTCACCCAGTTTGTGACCGATCATTTCGTCTGTGACAAACACAGGAACGTGCTGACGACCATTATGGACAGCGATGGTCAATCCGATCATGTTAGGTATGATCATTGAACGACGGCTCCAAGTTTTAATTGGCTTCTTGTCACCGCTTTCCAACGCTTTCTCTACCTTCTTCAGCAAGTGCAGGTCAATAAATGGACCTTTCTTGAGAGAACGTGGCATGGCTATTCCTCAACTATTATTTAGTACGACGACGTACGATGAACTTATCAGTACGCTTGTTCTTACGAGTCTTGTAACCTTTGGTAGGTACGCCCCATGGAGATACAGGGTGACGACCACCAGAAGTACGACCTTCACCACCACCGTGCGGGTGATCTACCGGGTTCATGGCAACACCACGAACGGTCGGACGGATACCACGCCAGCGGTTTGCACCGGCTTTACCAAGTGAACGTAGCATGTGCTCAGCATTACCTACTTCACCTAGAGTTGCGCGACAGTCAGCTAGTACTTTACGAACTTCGCCTGAACGAAGACGTAGAGTCACGTATTGACCTTCACGTGCTAGGATTTGTACGTAAGCGCCTGCAGAACGTGCAATCTGTGCACCTTTGCCAGGCTTAAGCTCTACGTTGTGTACAGTCGAACCTACAGGCATGTTGCGCATAGGTAAGGTGTTACCAGCTTTGATTGGTGCATCAACACCAGACTGGATTTGATCACCTGCTTTAAGACCCTTAGGAGCGATGATGTAACGACGCTCACCGTCGGCATAACAAACCAAGGCGATGTTCGCGCTACGGTTTGGATCATACTCTAGACGCTCTACTTTAGCTGGAATGCCATCTTTAGTGCGTTTAAAGTCAATTACACGGTAATGATGCTTGTGACCACCACCGATGTGACGAACCGTGATACGACCTTTGTTGTTACGACCACCGGTCTTAGAGTTCTTCTCTAGAAGCGGAGCGTATGGCTTACCCTTGTGTAGATCAGGGTTAACCACTTTAACGACGTGACGACGACCCGCAGAAGTTGGTTTACACTTTTGAAGTGCCATAATTCTAACTCCCCTTATTACTCGGCGCCGCCGACAAAGTCTAGCTCGCTACCTTCTTTAAGAGTAACGTAGGCTTTCTTCCAGTCGCTACGACGACCGAAACGCATACCAGTACGCTTTGTTTTACCCTTAACATTCAGTGTGCGAACACCAGTTACTTCTACTTCGAAAAGCTTTTCTACAGCTGCTTTAACGTCAGCTTTAGTTGCATCTTTAAGTACTTTGAAAACAATCGTGTTGTTATCTTCAGCAGATACAGTGCTCTTCTCAGAGATATGTGGAGCAAGGATTACTTTTAAAAGACGTTCTTCACGGATCATGCTAGCGCCTCCTCAAGTTGCTTTACAGCACCCTTAGTCATAACAACCTTATCGAAAGCGATTAGGCTTACTGGGTCGATGCCAGCTACGTCACGTACGTCAACCTTGTATAGGTTACGTGCAGCAAGGAATAGATTCTCTTCTACTTCTTCTGTCACGATTAGTACGTCTTTAAGCTCAAGCTCTTTCAGCTTAGCTACAAGGGCTTTAGTCTTAGGAGCTTCGATACCGAAGTTCTCAACTACAACTAAACGCTCTTGACGAACAAGCTCAGATAAGATGCTCTTGATCGCACCGCGATACATCTTACGGTTAACTTTTTGGCTGTGATCTTGCGGCTTAGCTGCAAAAGTCACACCACCGCTGCGCCAGATTGGGCTACGGATTGTACCAGCACGTGCACGGCCAGTACCTTTTTGACGCCATGGCTTCTTACCGCCACCGCTTACTTCAGAACGTGTCTTCTGAGCTTTAGTACCTTGACGAGCACCTGCCGCGTAAGCAACAACTACTTGGTGTACTAATGCTTCGTTAAACTCACGTCCAAAAGTAGCTTCGGAAACTTCAAGAGCGCCTGACGCGTCTTTAATTGCTAATTCCATCACTAAATCTCCAGGACTTATGCTTTAACAGCTGGTTTAACGATTACGTCACCGCCGATAGCGCCAGGTACTGCACCTTTAACTAGAAGCAGATTACGCTCAGCGTCAACACGTACTAGTTCAAGGTTCTGAGTAGTTACACGCTCAGCACCCATGTGACCGGCCATTTTCTTACCTTTAAACACCTTACCAGGTGATTGGTTTTGACCGATTGAACCAGGAGCACGGTGAGACAAAGAGTTACCGTGTGTAGCGTCTTGCATGCTGAAGTTCCAGCGCTTAACACCACCTTGGAAACCTTTACCTTTAGAAGTACCGGTAACGTCAACTTTGGTCACTTCGTTGAATACTTCAACAGTGATTTCGTTACCAACTTCGAAGTCGCCTTCACCGCCATTAAGACGGAATTCCCACAGACCACGACCCGCTTCAACGCCAGCTTTAGCGAAGTGACCCGCTGCTGGTTTGTTTACACGGCTAGCTTTTTTCTCGCCTGCGGTTACTTGAAGCGCGTTATAACCGTCTGTTGCGTCAGATTTGATCTGCGTAACACGGTTAGGAGTCGCTTCGATTACGGTTACTGGGATAGATACGCCATCTTCAGTGAAGATACGAGTCATGCCCACTTTACGACCGACTAGACCTAATGCCATTTTCCTAAAACCTCTCTAATCTTCCGATTAACCCAGGCTGATTTGAACATCAACACCAGCAGCAAGGTCTAGGCGCATTAGAGCGTCTACAGTCTTGTCTGTTGGTTCTACGATGTCGATCAGACGTTTGTGGGTGCGGATCTCGTACTGATCACGCGCGTCTTTGTTAACGTGCGGAGAGATCAATACAGTGAAACGTTCTTTGCGTGTAGGAAGTGGGATTGGACCACGTACCTGAGCACCTGTGCGTTTCGCAGTTTCCACAATTTCCGCCGTTGATTGGTCAATCAAACGGTGGTCAAAAGCTTTTAGGCGAATGCGAATGCGTTGATTTGACATTCTAAAACCTCAATAAAAAGAGCATTTAAAAAGAGCATAAAAAAACTACCGAAACTTACTTACTACTAAGAAGTCGGTTGTCCTTTTATTTTCTACCATTGAGCTCCAAATCGGAGCTCCTGTTTTATGCTTGAAATCCAAGCTATATCTAGCTTTCCAAGTCCTTGGTGAGACACCTAAGGCAAAGAAAGTCTGCGTATTATAGAGAGATTGGTGATAAATGCAACAGTTTTTTGCATAGCAAGTGGATACGGTGGACAAGAAGGACGAAGCACCCGGCAAGACGCCTTGTATCCATCCTTCTTGCCTGCCGTAACACAGAATTCAGCCCCAGGGATACGACTAAATACCGAGCCTGGTGCGTTTATCGCAACCATTAGTCGTAATTATCTAGATTTTTAACTGACAGCAGGCTTAAGGTTTGGTCGTTTTATATACTGGGCAATATTTCATGACGATAAAGTTAGGCGTCACCCTTGGGTCACAAGCTCAGGTCAGGAGCAAAGCCCGCTTACAGAAATGGTCAGTCCAGTTATAACTTGGTATCATTTACGACCTTTTTTGTGTTTTCTGATACCAATTGCGTTAATAACGCCCTTGCTATGGCGACGGATAAAAGCTGGGGATAGCAAGGGAATGATTATGGTATATAGTTGTTCTATATAAATAATTTTTAACTGTTCCGGCCCGGCTTTTAACGCGCCGTATTGCGCAAGATATTAATTAATTGGTATTCGACATTACCTGATCTGTTATTGCCCCTTGGTAATGTGGTTAAGCGAGTGAGAGTAAATGAAGATTTTAAACCGCAGCGTCGACTTTCTGGCCCGTTGCTTAAATGCCATTTGTGTAAGGTCCAAGGTGCTGCCACAGCAGCCGATCGCCGACTTTGAGCTCGATACCTCGGTACCGACCTTCTACATTGGCCGCTTAAACTCGCGCCTTGATATCGCCGCCCTGGCGAAGGTCTGCCGCAAACTGGGTTTACCCGACCCAACTCAGGAGCAGAATCTGGCCGACACCGAGCTGCCGCGCTTTATCGGTATTCAGAATCCACCACCTTTATTTGGCAATAAAAGCCGTCCCAGTTGCGCCCTGCAACAGGGTAAAGCGATTTTCGATGCTCTGGCCAAGCAACCGCAACAAAAAATCCAGATTATTCCGGTCACCATTCTTTGGGGCCGCAACCCGGGTAAAGAAAAGCCGGGCTTAGGCACGCTAATCTCTCATTCCCTGACGCCGAGCCGATTCCGCAAGTTTTTTGTGGTCTTGTTTTCCGGTCGCGATAACCTTATTCGCTTTAGTCAGCCCCTGGATTTAACGCAGTTGGTGCATGATAAGGGCGATAAGGACGAGCTGCCGCAAAAACTGCTGCGCGTGGCCCGGGTGCATTTCCGTCGTCAAAAGCTTGCCGCCACCGGCCCCAAACTACCTTCTCGCGAGGCCCTGTTTAATTCCCTACTGGCCTCACCCGCCATTAAAAAGGCCATCGCCGATGAGGCTCAGGCGAAGGGCTTGAGCCATGAAGAAGCGCGGCAAAACGCCTTGCGCCTGCTCGATGAGATCGCCGCCCACTACTCGGATGCCATGGTGCGTGTTGGCGACCGCATTCTTACCTGGCTGTGGAACAAGCTCTATAACGGCATCGATGTGAATTACGCCGAGCAAGTGCGTGAACTGACCGACAAGGGCCATGAGATTATTTACGTGCCCTGTCACCGCAGCCATATGGATTACCTGCTGCTGACCTATGTGATTTATCACCAGGGCCTGGTGCCGCCGCATATCGCCGCCGGTATTAATCTGAATTTCTTCCCCGCCGGGCCGATATTCCGCCGCAGCGGCGCCTTCTTTATTCGCCGCTCCTTCAGTGGCAATAAGCTCTACTCAGCGGTGTTTAAGGAATACCTGAGCCAGCTCTTTATTAAAGGTTACTCGGTGAAGTTCTACACCGAAGGCGGGCGCAGCCGCACCGGTCGCCTGTTGCCGCCAAAAACCGGCATGCTGGCCATGACCCTGCAGGCCATGCTGCGCGGTATTGACCGCCCCATCAGCATAGTGCCTGTGTATATAGGCTATGAGCATGTGATGGAGATCAACACCTACTTAAAAGAGCTGGCCGGCGACAATAAAAAGAACGAGTCGGTGCTGGGTATTTTTAAGGCCATTAAAAACCTTAAGAACTATGGTCGCGGCAATGTGAACTTTGGCGCCCCCATCAATATCAACCAGTTCCTTAATGAACAGCAGCCAAACTGGCGCGAGGCCATACATCCCACGGATGTGCAAAAGCCGGCCTGGCTGGGTAAGCAGGTCAGCAATCTGGCCGATGAAATCATGATGAATATCAACAGCGCCGCGGCGTTGAACTCGGTAAACCTGCTGGCCACCATCTTACTGACCAATGATCAGTTTGCGCTCAGTAAATCACAGTTGTTGGAACAAATGGATTTTTACCTGCGCTTGCACCGCGATGCGCCGCTTAGTGAGCAGGTGACACTGCCGCAGCAAAGCAGCAGCGAGCTGCTTGAGCACGCATTAACACTGAACAAGTTTGACGTGGTCAACGACCAGTTTGGCGACATCATCGCCATTGAAGAAAAAGAGCGCACCCTGTTTAACTACTACCGCAATAACGTGCTGCATTTGTTTGCCGTGCCCAGTGTTATTGCCCAGCAGCTGTTTAACAACCACAGCATCACACTTAGCGAGTGCAAGGCGCAGGTTAAACGCCTCTACCCCTTGTTTGCCAAGGAATGGTTCCTGCCCGAGCTGAACCAAGACTACATCGACAAGATTATCGCCAGCTTTGCCCAACAGGGTCTTATTCGCCAAGACGACGAGCAACTGAAAGTGATCAAAGCGGGTGACAACCAGGCCACGCTGGAAATGCTCGGCAAGGTGACACATCACACCCTGCTGCGCTACGCCATAGTTATAGGCTTATTAAGCCAAAGCGGCGATATGAGCCCATCTGAGCTGGAAAAAGAAGGCGCCGTAGTCGCCAATCGTCTAGGCACCTTGCACGGCATTAAGAGCCCGGAATTCTTCGATAAGAAGGTACTGGCCAGCTTTATCGCCAGCCTTAAAGAGCAGGGCTTGGTGCATCAGCGCGACAACGCTTTAGCGCACACGGACGAGCTGGTTGCCCTGTACCAGGATCTGCAGCAGTTGCTGCCGGCTAGATTGTGGCAGTCGATAAGTGACAGTATTGCTGCTATGCATGCAGGTCAGGCGTAAGCCTTTCTAGGTCGTCGGGCCGCCGACTATGGCGGTTTGTAGGTGCTTTGCGCCGACACCCACTTACTGTAGGCGAGGCTTTAGCCTTGCGGACATATTGATTTTGTCTGGCCATCAACTGCGGTTGTAACTGATAGATCTTGCCGCGGTGGCGACGACACCCAAAGGGTGGTTTACGCCAACCACCCCTTGGAACCCCAAGGCGCCCCAACATTGCATTCTTTCCTCAACGCGCTACGAGAAATGAACGTAACCAACATGCACAGCACATCCCTGTACTGGGCATGTTTTCACCCGCAGTCCAGCGGGCGATTACTCTTCTCGTATCACCTTTCGGATGCAATGTAAGCGGAATTCACTGACACACCGGAGTTCTTGAGGTGGGTTGGAGTTTGTGGTTGTAGGCGAGACTTTGCCGCCATGGATGGCGGTACTAGGGTAACGCAGGAGCAGTTACCTAGCAGCCTTGCGGGCATATTGATTTTTTCTGGCCGCCGACAAAAAAGTTTAAGGGGTAAAGCAAGTCTAAGGGGTCATAGCAAGGCTAATGGGTAACCCCTTTATTTCTTAACTCGTATAAACCGTCACAAGTACTAAGCTAGTAAAGCTCACAGGCCAAATACATTTACATAAATGTGTTCGCCATCATCCGTAGCCTCAACGGTATATTCAATAGGAATACTTTCAGATTTACCCGTTATAGTTGAAGAAATATCCAATTCAGCTGCGCATTCATGAGCACCTGTTTGCTCGTTTGTGTGCGTAGTTCGAATTGCTATCACATCATATTCGAATTGCTCAGCGGTCTTTGCCCCAAGCTGATTTATCATTTCATCATTAGCTATTTGTTTCACTAACTCCGTTGAATCAGAATCGCCACATGGAGGAACTGATTGAGAACAGCCAGAAATAGAAATTGCTGCAATAACAGATATAGTTAGTTGTTTTATCATTGTATATGCCTTCTTCCGTGAAATAGGAGACCCCTAAACGATTAACGCTTAACCGAATAGAAAATTCAGTATGCCACCTGCTTAACATAAATTGCAAATAAACAATAAGTTAGCTTGGAATTCGTTCCAAAACTAAGAGTAATACCTTTATTGCTCCAAACTCACAGGTATTGAGCTTCCCGTTTTGATTCGCGCTGGAGAAATCGGGTTTTGTTGTGGAGTGTGTTGTTGATAGCGAGGCTGGATGCCGAGCTAGATTTTCCAGCACATGGATGTGCTGTTAAATCGCATCAACGACTAAGCGGAACGTTTAACAAAAACCTGAGTTCGGAAGCAATTGCGAATCACGGGCGCCCAAGGAGTTGTTAGAGGAAATGGGCGCGCATTTCCTCTGACCCGAGGTCGGCGGTCCGGCAACAATTGACTTTGAAGGCCTTAGTTAGAGGAGTGTAAGCAATTCGTACCTGAAGCGGCATTCCTGTTCGTGGCGAAGTTACGGCATCCATGCCTCCACCCCCCAGCCTTGCGCAGGCTTAAGGCGCTCGCTTACTAAAAATAGTTCCCTGGACTATTTTCTTAACGCCCTCACCCACCGCGGCAAGATCTATCAATAACCATCGCTCTCAGCGCAGAGCACCAGCCTACAAAAACCATCACAGTCGATGGCTCGACAACAACCCCTTGTTTTTCATTGCCGCTCATTTTTGCTACAATGCGGGGCTTTTTGTGGGTTTGTCTTGGCGCCAGTGGGCGTGAGGCCTACTGGGAGCATGGCATGAAGTTACTATATTGGCTGGATGAGTGGCTGACTCTTTCACCTTCAGAGCAACGCGAACGTCTACCAATGACGGGCTGCGACTTACTCGATGATGTGTATGTTAAATATCACTTAGTCGACCCTAAAAAACCGCTGCTATTCGCATTTTCACCTGCCGGAACTAACTACCAAACCAGTGATTTACACAAGGATTTTGCTCCATGGGGCTACCGCTTGGCGCAAAAGCAGCAAGTGAATGTCATTGCCTTTCAGCATTTAGGTCAAAGTAACTGGTTCCGCAGCCGTAACCTCATCTTCTTCTTAGAGCAGCTAGCGCCTTTGCTGACGCCATTCTCTACCCGTCTCGGATATGGCTTAAGTCGTGGAGGGTTTGCCGTGGGCGCATTTTCCGAGCTATTGCAGCTAGACTATGTACTCTTGCTGCACCCGGTGAGCACTAAAAATACCACCATTGCGCCGTGGGATACCCGCTCCAGCACGGAACTTGCGCAGCAGTTTGATTGGCAGGGTGATTATCACGACCTTCAATTAGGAAATGCCAAAGGCTATATCATTTACGATCCGACCAATGAGATTGACCGTAAACACGCAAAACGCTATCAAACATTAACCCACCTTCGTGTCTATGGTATGGGGCATGGCACACATGCTAGCTACCTCAATAAGTTTGGCTTTTATAAGCAGGTGGCGAAGGACTTCATGCACCATCAAGAACTGGATATAAAAAAGTTTCGCCAGCAAACCAAAACGCTGCGCCTAAAAGAGGATTATTATCAGTCTCTTAACCGAGCCAATAGTAACTCGCCACACCGCTTGGCACTGCTAAGTACCGCGCATCAAATACTGGCCGATGAAAAAGAAAATCACGTGCAAGAGCATCAAGCACAAATTGATGTGCAACCACTCATTGATGTCGCGGTGAAGCACCAAGACGATCATCCAAAAGATGCCATCAAGCTGCTTAAAGTAGCGCAGCAACTGGTACCGGACGATCCCCTCGTTGAGCACAAATTAAGGCAGCTTGGGTAGCAACTTTTAAGCATGCGTTGGTCACCTAACACGGGCAAGAAAAAAGCAAATGTGGAGGCTCCTTAGAAGTTGTTAGAGGGCGATGAGCGTTCGAAGCAAAGCTTCGCTGTGCGAAGAGGTGGAGGCATGGCTGAAAGCGGACACAAGAGAGTGAATAGTTTCACTCTCGCCGCTTGAAGGTGACGAGCTCTGCGAGGAGCGGGGACGCCGACAGGAGAGGTGCTTCATGGATGACTTGCTAGCATCCAAGTTAATAGCATTTACTGTAAGCCGGTGTCGGCGACCTTACAAAAATCTAACTCACGAAAACGTTGCGAGCGAAGTCAGTACAAGGCAAAAATCGCTGAAAAGCCGCAGTTTACTGGCCGTAAATGAGGACTTTGAAGCGATTTTTAACGCCGTAATGTCGAGCGCAGCAGTTTTAACCTACCTTTCGCGCATCACACCTTCTTGAATGGTGGAAGCAACCAGATTGCCCTTGCGGTCAAAGAACTGGCCGCGTACCAGGCCTCGGCCACAGCTGGCGCTGGGGCTATCAACGCTATAGAGCATCCATTCGTCCATACGGAATGGACGGTGGAACCACATGGAGTGATCTATGGTGGCAACCTGCATGTTCGGGTGCATAAAGGACTTGCCATGCGGCTGAAGTGCCGTTGGTAAAAACTCGAAGTCCGACGCATAGGCCAGCAAATAATTGTGAATACGCTGGTCGTCCGGCATCTCGCCATTGGTCTTAAACCAGATATGCTTAATAGGCTCGGCCACCTGCGGCTTAAAGGGGTTTTGGAAATTCACCGGGCGCATGTCGATGGGCTTTTCGCTGATAAACTTGTTGCGAATGGGCTCGGGAATTTGGTGCGCATGCTCTTGATAAAACTCCAGCGCCGAACGCAGGCCTTCCGGTGCCGGCACATCCGGCATGGTGCTTTGGTGCTCCAGGCCCTGGGCGTCGCCGGAGAAAGAGGCGGTCATATAGAAAATAGGTTTGCCGTACTGAATGGCGCTGACACGGCGGGTGCTTAGGCTCTTACCGTCGCGGATATTTTCCACATCATAAACTATGGGACGCGAGGCATCGCCGGGGCGTAAAAAGTACGAGTGCAATGAGTGAACCACACGGCCCTCAGGCAAGGTTTCCTTGGCGGCTGAAAGCGCCTGACCCATAACCTGGCCGCCAAAAACGGCCTTAAAACCAAGGTCCTGGCTGGCACCGCGATACAGGCCCAACTCGATTTCTTCCAGTTTTAACAGCGACAATAAATTATCTAATGCTTGGCTCATTGTGTCCTCATTTCCACATTGCAGCTAATACAATGATAATACTATACAATGAACCCGATTACCTAGCTCAGCACAGGACCCGACATGGCTTATTGGCTACTCAAAACAGAGCCCGATGCGTTTTCATTGGCAGACCTAAAAGCGGCGCCGAACGGCACCACGGTGTGGGATGGTGTACGTAATTATCAGGCCCGTAATTTTATTCGCGATGGCATGAAGGTGGGCGACAAGGTGTTTATTTATCATTCAAGCTGCAAGGTACCCGCCATAGTCGGCGTGGCCGAGATAGTGAATGGCCCCTATGCAGACCCATCACAATTCGATGCCAGCGGCGATTACTATGACCCAAAAGCCACAGCCGAGGCGCCGCGCTGGTTTAGTGTCGATGTGCAGTACCGGGAAACCTTTAACAAGCCGGTGACCTTACAGGCTATTAAAGCCGACCCGGCCATCGAAGAGCTGGCGCTGAAAAAATCCGGGCGCTTGTCGGTGATGCCGGTCACCGAGCAAGAATGGCAATACCTGTGCGGCATTGCCAGTAAGTAAGGCGAGACGGCGTGAATTAATCGCCGCCTATCATATCGCCGATACCGCCAAGGACCGAGCCCTCGCCTTGGCGTGATCCTCCCACTTTTGGAGCATGTTCAAGCACGCGATCTGCTAGTCGTGAGAATGGCAGACTTTGGATCCACACTGTGCCATGGCCACGCAGCGTGGTCAGAAACAGGCCTTCGCCGCCGAAGAACATGGAACGCAACCCTTTAACCCGCTCGATATCAAATTCGATACCACCGGTAAAGCCGACTACACAGCCCGTGTCTAAACGCAGTGTTTCACCGTTAAGCTGTTTCTCAACCACAGTGCCACCAGCATGAGCAAATGCCATGCCGTCGCCTTCCAAGCGCTGCAAAATAAAGCCTTCGCCGCCAAAGAAACCAGCACCTAATTTACGCTGAAAGGCGATGTTGACCTCGGTGCCCAGTGCCGCGCACAGGAAGGAGTCTTTTTGTAGGAACACCTGCTCACCCAGCTCGGCCATATTTAAGGGCACAATACTGCCCGGGAAAGGCGCGGCAAAAGCTACACGTTTTTTACCCATACCCTGATTGGTAAAGTGAGTCATAAACAGGGATTCACCGGTGATCATGCGCTTACCGGCGCTAAACAGCTTGCTCATAAAGCCTTGATTGACCTGTGAGCCATCACCCATTTTGGCTTCATATTGAATGCCGTCTTCAAGATAGTTCATCGCCCCCGCTTCGGCGATCACCGCCTCACCTGGGTCCAGTTCCACTTCCACCATCTGCATTGAATGGCCGATAATTTCATAATCAACTTCATGACATCGCATTGTGCTTTCTCCTTTGCATTCGAACACCTAGCATGACCCAAACCACGCCACGTTGCACCGAATAAAATGTAAGCAGCTTTTACAAATAAAAAACAACTAAAAAAAACTCTCCTTGCTTCTCATATATAACTAGGCCCTCTGTTATAAAAGGGCCTAGCTTCAGAGGTTATTTACACGCGTTTGGAACTCGGCAAGCACAAGTTGTTGGTACATGACAGGCATGATCTTCACATCGGGCTGCTTGACCACTCCCAAAATGCTCATCCACAGGATACTTACCAAAATGATTCTCATAGAGCCCAACTGTTTCGTTAAAAGCTTCCTGTAAGCTCTGTTGATCATCTTCACCATAAATACCAAAGTAAGGATAGTGATGAATGTAATAGCCAAAAACAGCTTCGCAGTCTTCCATGTAACTTTTGGTATCTAAAATATGTTCATGCCAAAACTTGTCTATTAACTTGCTTGGCACTAGCGATTGTTTTGGATACCATTTTTTCAACGATAAAAACTTGCGATATTCACGTTCGGCCAAGTCACAAACATCTTCTGACCAAGTGCTTTCAGTTGATTTAGTAAGCTTCCATTTCAACTTTTCGAAGTTTAACAATGAAACCGAGAGTTCCAACTCATCAACACCATTCACCTCAGGCTCATAGCTATAACCATCTGAATTTTCTAAATTTAAACTAATCATTGCTTTTCACCTTTAGAGTTTAATTGTTTGCCGCGATTACCTTGTGCTTGATCGTATTGACGATTCGTCCCTTTGGTACCTTTATTGGCATTCTGCTGGTTTGCAGAGTTATCTGCTGGTTTGATTTTTTTACTCATACGAATTTTCCTTTAAATTTTTTGAGTGAAAGACGATGCTCTTTCACCTTCGCTTTAAAAAAGATGTCAGGTTTTTTCTGTGAATAAGTGTTAGCGGTTGGTATGAGTCGCTTTTAGCCTGAAAAATCAAACGGTAATTACCCAATTTAAAACGGATTAGGTTGGGGGCTATCACCAATCGTTTACCTCCTAAGAGGTGATAGTGAACATGTTTTGCTAATTGCTCGTTAATAGAGACTGCTGAAGAAAAGTACCTTCTATTCACATCCTCTGGGAACGCTCGAAATATGTTTTCTAATGAGGCCATAATTGACTCCTGTAATTGACTTAGGAGCCATTCTGATTTTGTGCGGCGCACAAAAAAGCCTATTTGATAATTCTTTGAAAATAATTCCAGGCATCTTCTGCCTCTTGCTGTAGAGCCTTGGTTTTCAATGTGAGCGCTTTACATGTAGGGGAGTTTTCTAAGGCACGGTGACCGATACTTCTAATCGTTTCAAGCGCATTCCTACAATCACTATTTGCGAAAAACTTTTCAGCAAGATTATATTTCTCTGTTACTTCTAGCCAACATATATTCTCATCAAACAATATTTCCATTGGCTTAAGATCATCAGGGTGACCATTTATATGCTTAAATGGCGATGTAAGCTTATGCTCGAATAAATCAAAGGTCGGCTTTTCTAGTTGCTTAATGACTCTTTCTCGTATGTCTTGTGTCACTTGAAAGAACAAGATCGCTGCCAAATGCTCGTCTGAAGAACTTCTCAAGGAGTTATCAGTAACTTTAAATTTTGTACGATTTATTTTGGACTTATGATAATCATCAAAAACCTTTTTGACGTTCTTGGTATCAGTTAGAGTCAGTAAGCAAAGAGCATTGTAGATTGCATTTACCTTCGCTTTTTTGACTGTAAACTTATTATTTTTAAATGATTCGGAACTATTACATATGACTATTTCAGATTGGTAACTAGACTTCCCTCTAATAAAAACATTATTCAGAGAAGAGCGCAGCGGCTCCGGCAACCTAAAATCTGGGTCTTTTGAAATAAAGTTAATGGCTAGGCCATTTAATGTTCTAAGATCAGTATCGGTTCTGCTCATTCTTTATCCATAAACATGAGCGCAAAGCTCATCCCTAATCTGCTCGATATCCAAAATTTGGTTTTCTAGCTTTATTAACTTTGATATAGCAGGTTCACCCTTAAGGCACCTATATTTCTTATTTGATCTTCTGTAACTTGAGTAACTACTAAGCTGATACACATAAGCACCATCAAATCTGGTGTAAATTGTATTAATCACTCCTAAGCACATACCTATCTGTATAGCATCCACTTTTGACAAACTAAGAACACCAAATATATTCTTTTCGTCTTCTGATATTTCTTCACAGGAATCAGATATCCAGTCGATCTTTTTAGTTTTTAATTGTACTTGCGCTATACATTCACCAAGTTGAATAAGTTCCTTTTTATTCAAAAGAACAAAGTTACTTTGAGCTACTTCCTTATATTCATCACAATTACTAGGAAGGTTAATTTTAGCTAGCAGCGGTTTTGTGAATACTAGCAATAGGAGTACTAAGATAAATCTACTCATCTTTCTATCTCCCTGATACAAAACCTGAATGAAAACGCAACGATCATCAGACTGGCAAAGCAATCTAAAGCTTCTAACTCGTCAGAAATTGGTCCATCTACCATCTCCGCAAAATAGTAACCAACAGGCTGCCCTGAATCTAAAGAAGTGATACTGACAATAAGTAAAATGAAGACGTAATATTTTACAAAATTTATTAGAGTGAACATCGCTGAATTTGATGCCATAGCAATCCAATAACGTTTGAAACTTAGAGATCTGGACTTAAGGTATAGACACCTTAGATACCAGAATATTAGCGCAATAAAGAAAAATTGGTATATCAAGCGCAGTGTGGTTTTATTTGAAAATAATCCAACTGAATCAATAGCCTCTTTTTCTACATAAATAGCTAGAAAAGCCAGTAAAGGCAAGCTTATGATTAACATACTTAAATGTACTAAATGAGATATAAGTCCAATTGATATATGCCTATGAATAAACACTCTCTGAGGGTTCGCAATGTTTAGTTTAAAGCGACTCTTTGTCAGCATCAGCTGCTCACTTAGACAAAGATATACATGCCTTACATTTGTAACATCACACTTTGATTTAGAGTGTGTGGTTTCTTGATTTTCTTTTTCTGGCTGGGAAGAAGCAGGTGAGTTTACGAACTGCATTTACAATCCTTGTAATTAACAACTATAAGAATTATGCAACAGTAGAAAATAAATTAACATAACTCAGTACATTAATCATAAAAAACACCCAGCATAGCAGGCTAGCTGGGTGTTTGGTCGTGCAATTTAGAATCGGGAGAAACCTAAAACTGCATCTCAGGCACCAGCTCTGGACAGATGAGCTTGCCCTGGGTTTTGGCTTTAATTTCTTCCACACTCACGCCGGGAGCGCGTTCAAGCAGGTGAAAGGCACCGTCCTTGATTTCCAGCAGCGCCAGGTCGGTGATCACCTTGTTGATACACGCAACTCCGGTGAGCGGCAGCGAACACTGAGTCAGCAGTTTTGAGTCGCCATGCTTGCTGGCATGAGTCATGGTGCAGATAATGTTTTTGGCGCCGGCTACCAGGTCCATGGCGCCACCCATGCCTTTGACCAGCTTGCCAGGGATCATCCAACTGGCGATATTGCCGTTTTGGTCCACTTCGAAGGCGCCCAACACGGTTAAGTCCACATGACCACCGCGGATCATGGCAAAGCTTTCGGCGGAGTTAAAAATCGCCGCACCGGTGCGGGCGGTCACGGTTTCCTTACCCGCATTGATCATATCCGCATCCACTTGTGCCTCAAGCGGATATTCGCCCATGCCCAGCAAGCCGTTTTCCGATTGCAGCATCACATCTATGCCTTTGGGCACAAAGTTAGCGACCAAGGTGGGAATGCCTATACCGAGGTTCACATAGTAACCGTCACGTAATTCCTGGGCGACGCGCTGCGCCATTTGCTCTCGTGTCAGCGCCATGGTTATGCTCCTCGCACCGTACGTTTTTCGATGCGCTTTTCAAACTGACCTTGAATCACGCGTTGCACATAAATACCCGGGGTGTGGATTTGACTGGGTTCCAGCTCCCCAGGTTCGACGATTTCTTCCGCCTCAACCACGGTGATCTTGCCTGCGGTGGCGGCCATGGGGTTAAAATTCATCGCCGTATGACGATAGATACAGTTGCCGTAACGATCCGCCTTCCACGCCTTCACTATGGCAAAGTCGCCAACAATACTGGGCTCCAGCACATAGTCACGGCCAGCAAACTGCTTGATGTCCTTGCCTTCGGCCACCACAGTGCCGACCCCGGTTGCGGTGTAAAACGCGGGAATACCGGCGCCACCGGCACGCATTTTCTCCGCCAGGGTGCCCTGAGGGGTTAACTCCACATCCAGCTCACCGCTCAGCAGTTGCTGCTCAAACAGGGCGTTTTCGCCCACGTAAGAGGCCACCATTTTGTGGATCTGCTTATCTTCAAGCAATATGCCTAAACCAAAACCATCGACGCCGCAGTTATTGGAAACCACAGTCAAACCTCGGGTGCCCTTGTTTTTGATTTCTTTAATCAAGCCCTCGGGAATACCGCAAAGGCCAAAACCGCCGGCGATCACCGTCATATTATCTTCGAGGCCCGCCATTGCTTCACCGTAGCTGTTCACTACCTTATTAAAACCTGCCATCGTCTCTCCTATTGCGCCGTCCAGCCGCCATCAAGGGCGATGGCTTGGGCAGTAATATTGCGCGCCGCACCCGCCATTAAAAAGTC
This sequence comes from Pseudoalteromonas qingdaonensis, assembly GCF_038739665.1. Classification (NCBI taxonomy): domain Bacteria; kingdom Pseudomonadati; phylum Pseudomonadota; class Gammaproteobacteria; order Alteromonadales; family Pseudoalteromonadaceae; genus Pseudoalteromonas; species Pseudoalteromonas qingdaonensis. The sequence goes on from NZ_JBCGCU010000017.1 coordinate 48,221, forward strand.
AACGGTGTGGGCAATTTCATCCAGGCCGATAAAGGCCTTTTTGGGCATGGGGGCCAGCATTATGGTGTCGATCACCTCTTGCTCCGTGATGCCATGCTGTTTGGCCTGGCTGGCAATTTGCGCCTCAACCAATGGGGTTTTCACATAGGCCGGGCAAATGGTGTTAACCGTGATATCTACATCCCCGGTTTCCAGCGCCAGCACCTTGCCTAAACCAATAAGGCCATGCTTGGCCGACACATAGGCCGACTTATACTTGGAGGCCACCTGGGCATGGATGGAGCCGATATTAATAATACGGCCAAAGTTTTGCTCTCGCATCGCCGGGAGCACCGCCTTGGTGAGCATGGCCGGGCCATTGAGCAACACATCCTGCAGCAGCTGCCATTTATCCAAGGGGTACTCGTCTAACCGTTCAACGTATTGAACACCGGCGTTATTGATCAGCACATCTATGGTCGGTTGCCTGGCAATAAAATCCCCGAGGGAGGCCAGATCCGCCACATTCAGCGCCAGGCCCTGGGCACGAATGCCCTGCTGTTGGAGCTGTTCGGCCTCGACCTGGGCTCGCTCACCATCGAGATCGGTCAGTAAGATCTCATGGCCCTGCTTGCCCAAATGCTCAGCCACATAGCGGCCAATGCCACTGGCGGCACCGGTAATTAAAATGCGTTTACTCATAATTACTCCGCTAAGAATTCGGCGATCACGGGCGCTTTTGTTTGAATTGAGAAAATACCGTCAAGATGACCCCAGATACCCTCAATTTCCTCGATTTTTACGTCTTTCTCTTGCTCTTTAAGCAGCTTGGCAAAGGCGCGCACCGGGCCGGGGCGTAACAAAAGATCGTTACTGGCGGGCATAAGCAGCACCTTGGCCTGAATCTTTTGTGCCGCCGCGTTTAGGTCTTCCTGCATGCCAGCGCTGTACAGTTGCGAAGCGCGTACCAAATAGAGAATATGGTTGGCATCCTGAGTTTGTGCTCGAGCCAGAGCGCGCTCATGCAGGGTCTGGTTGATAGCCGGCAGGGTGCGTATGTCTTTCTTTGCGCCCTCGTCCTGCACCTTGAAGTTCGGGAAGCTGGCCTTGTAAATTTCCGGGTGCATGGCGTCCTGGGTGATGTTTAGCATGGTGGCAGTTACACCGGCCAGCGGGCGCTCGCCCTCATAGTAATTGCCGTTATTCCAGTTCGCGTCTAGGCGAATAGGCAAGGCCCACTTCTCCAGCGCCGGCACAGTCCAGGCATCCATTTTCGCCGCGCCAATTACATGCACTAAACGCTCAACCATATCTGGGTAACGCACCGACCATTCCAGCGCCTGGAAAGAGCCCATGGAAGCGCCAATCACGGCGTGGAGCTTTTCAATCCCCAGGCTGTCGAGCAGGCGCTTTTGCACTTCAACAAAATCGCCTATGGTGACCACGGGGAAATCCAGGCCATAGGGCTTACCGGTTTTTGGATTGATGGAGGCCGGGCCCGTGGTGATCACGTTTTTATCGTGCCAGTTGGCATTAACCAGGGTATCCGAGCTGATCACAAAGAATTTGTTGGTATCTATGGCCTTACCCGGGCCAATAATGGCATCCCAGTAACCAGGCAGGGCATCATCCGGGCTGTATTTACCCGCCGCATGGGAGGTACCGGAGAAGAAATGGGTGATCAAAATCACATTGTCCTTGGCGTCATTTAGGGTGCCGTAGCTCTCCCACCCCACCTGTACCTCGGGCAAGGTCACCCCCGACTCCGTGGTGTAGTTGGCAAAGGCGAAACGCTGTTTTTCCACCAGCAGGGGCTCGCCCTGAGCCCAGACCCACTGGCCTACACAGATTAAAACAAGACCTATTATTCGCAGCATGCTCATATTGTTCACTCCTTAGAATAAGATAAATAGGGCGAGCGCCAGGGCCACGCCAATCAGTGGCAACACGGCCGTTAATGCCGCCATAGACCAGTAGGCACGCTGGTGCGTCTCTTTACAGATGGCGCGTATGGTGGTCACCACATAACCGTTGTGCGGCAAGGTATCCAACGCCCCGGAACTGATCGCCACCACCCGGTGTAATTGCTCCGGATTAACGCCGGCATCCAGGTAATGGGGCGCCACCAAGGGCAGAGCTATGGCCTGACCGCCGGATGCCGAGCCGGTTAAACCGGCAATCACACTGACGGCCACCGCCGCGCCGAGCAATTCGTTGCCCGGCATATTGGTCATGACTTCCACCGCCACCTGAAAGGCCTCGGTGTTTTTGGCCACCGCACCAAAGCCCACCACGGCACTGGTGTTGCCTATGGCTACCAGCGCTCCAGTTGTGCCTTCGTTAATGGCACTCGCTAGGTTGTGGAAATGCTTGAAGTTGATGATCAATAGCGCCAGAACGCCGCCTAATAGCGCCACAATTAACGCACTTTGATGAAATACGTCATGCAAGGTAAAGGATAAAAGCAGCACCACCAGCAAGGGGATCACCCCGGTGATTGGGTGCGGATAGTCGCGCTCGGGAATTTCCGGGTCGTCTTCACGGGCTTCGAAACACTCGCCGTTAGCCACCGCCTTGGTGATCATCTTCTTCAGCCACCAATAACCGGCAATGGCCATAAACACAGCAACGAACAAACTGACTTCCCAGGCTGCATAGGGCGAAGTGCCCAGATATTTGATAGGGATCCAGTTTTGAATCTCCGGCGAGCCCGCCGAGGTCATGGTAAAGGTCACCGAGCCAAAGGCCAAAGTCGCGGGAATAAAGCGCCGTGGCAGGTTGGCGTCTTTAAACAGGCTCAAGGCCATGGGGTACACGGAAAAGGCGACGATAAAGACGCTGACACCGCCATAGGTCAACACCGCACAGGCAATCACTACGGCCAGCACCGCGTGCTTCATACCCAACTTGTTGACTATGGCACGGGCAACACTGTCCGCAGCGCCGCTGTCTTCCATAAATTTGCCGAACAAGGAGCCGAGTAAGAACATAAAAAACCAGGCACTGAGGAAACCGGCAAAGCCGTTCATATAGGTGCTGACAAAGTCTAAAGTCACATTCTCACCGGGAAAGAGCGCCATATTGCCGCTCAGCGCCACCAACAGCGCACACAAGGGAGCGGCAATAAAGAGGTTAACGCCGCGCAGGGTAAGAATGATAAGTAGTACCAGGCCGCCGATAAGGCCAATCATACTGAGCATAAAAGTGCTCCTCGAATTATTATTGTTTTAGTTATCAGAGCTAGCATAGCAGCTGTTTCTGTTAACAACACTGGCAATCAGTGTGGCCCTACAATTCGTTAAAATACATAGTACTAAGGTTATAGAATTGCTTCAAAACCCATAAATAAAGGGCTGCAGCGGCGATAGTACTAAGGTACTAACCCCCTCATCGCATTTTTCCCCTAAAGTCACAGTTAATTAATATTTTTAAAACAAATCCAGGCCGTGACGACCCATAACAATACCGGCGCACGGACTACGACAATAACAGGGGATACAGGATGAACACATACAGTCTACGCCGCTCTAGTCTAGCCTTAGCGATTGGTGCGGCACTCACAAGTGCACTGGCAAGTCCAACGGCCTTGGCCGAAGAAGAAGTAAAAAAAGCCGAGCTCGAACGCATCGAGGTTACCGCCCGTAAAACGGTAGAGAACCTGCAAGAGGTGCCGGTGGCGGTTACCTCTATCGGCGCTGCGCAGCTGCAGGAAAACGGTATTTCGGTAATGACCGAGGTGCAGCAGTTTTCACCCAACACCACCTTGCAGGCCAGTCGCGGCACCAACTCCACCATCACCGCCTTTATTCGCGGTGTAGGCCAGCAAGACCCGTTGTGGGGTTATGAGCCGGGCGTGGGTATCTATATAGATGATGTTTACGTGGCCCGCCCTCAGGGTGCGGTACTGGATTTGCTTGATGTCCAGCAAATTGAAGTATTACGTGGCCCACAAGGGACACTTTACGGTAAGAACACCATTGGCGGCGCGGTGAAGTATATCACCAAGGAAATGACCGGCGATATGACCTTTGATATTCAAGGCACGGTGGGCAGCTACAAGCAGCGCGATTTAAAGATCACTGGGCAAATTCCACTGATTGACGAACAGCTTTATGTTGGTTACGGCTTTGCCACTTTAAATCGCGATGGCTTTGGTGACTTCTTGGTCTCGGATCTGGCTGGTCAGGATAAGGAAAACTACAACAAAGATCTAACCGCAGCACGCCTGACCCTGGAGTATCGCCCCACGGAAGATCTGTTTTTCCGCCTCGGCTGGGATAAAACCGACGATGACTCCAACGCCAAGGGCGGCTATCGCTTATTACCCAGCATACTGACCGATGCCCCAGTACCGGATGATGCCTTTGATTCTTACACCAGTATGCCGACCTGGAACAAGGTGGAGCTGGAAGGCTACAGCCTGACCGCACGCTGGGATATGAGCGATGACACCTCGTTTAAATATATAGGCGCCAAGCGTGACAGCTATTCGCCAACCAATATCGACTTCGACAATACCGCGGCACGAATTTTCGATGTACCCGCCATCTATGACGACGAACAAACCACCCACGAGTTGCAACTGAATCATCAGGGCGATAACTATAAACTGGTGTCTGGTTTATATTACTACGATGGCGAATCCTGCGGCGTCTTTGATGCCATTTTAGAAGTAGGTGCGCAGCTCGATAAACTGGGCGTTGGCGTACCCTTGCCAAGCTTTACCCGTGAAATTAGCGGCTGTAGCAACTCCACCAGCAAGGCCGCCTACATTCAGGGTAGTGTGGATTTAACCGACCAATGGTCGCTAACTCTGGGGGCACGCTATACCAAGGACAAAAAAGAAGCCTATGTGAATAACACCGCCCTGGTTGCCACCATCTACCCTGAGGATGGTTGGGTACCCGGCTATGTGCGCCCGGACTTTGAAGAAAATCTCGTCCTGGACGATGAAAAAGATTGGTCACGCTTTACCCCACGCGTTGGCGTCGAATATCAATACAATAACGACATCATGTTCTTCGCCAGCTACGCCCAAGGCTTTAAATCCGGCACCTTTAACCCCCGTGCCAGCACTGCGGAGCCGGCGGCCAACCCGGAAATTGTGGATTCCTACGAACTGGGTATGAAGAGTGAATGGAACGACAACTTGCGCGCCAATATCACCTTCTTTACCTTAGATCATGAAGACCGCCAGTATATTTCCGTGCTACCCGGCGAAAACTCGGCGGTGCTTAATCAGCGTCTGGGCAATATAGGTAATTCCTCGGCGGACGGGGTGGAAGTGGAGCTCAACTATGTTGCCACCGATGCTCTATCCTTCGATGCTTCACTGGGCTATATCGACTCTGATTTCAAGGAAGTGTTAGATACAGACCCCATCACCGGCGACACCTTCGATAAGTCGGATCGCTTTAGCATCTCCAACACCCCGGATCTTACCTTTAATCTGGGCGCCACCTATCGCCTCTATACGGACAGCGGCGACTGGGTAATCAATGGTAACTACTACTACCGTGGCGACTATGTGCTGTTTGAAGAAGACAGCTTACTCAGCCAGGACAGCTATGGCCTGCTTAACCTCAGCGTGAACTGGTACAGCACCGACGGTCACTGGCGTGTTGGCATCCATGGCAAGAACTTAACCGACGAAGAATATATGATCGGCGGCTATCAGTTTGTCACCCCAGATGCGTCAGACCCCACGGATGTCAGCAAGTACACCCCGGGCTTAGGTGGCGATAACACCTTAATTGGCTACTACGGTGACCCGCGCACCATATCACTCACCGTAGGTTATAACTTCTAAGCCTATTTGCGTACTAAGGCGGCCAGCCCACCCCAGATTGTAAATGGCCGCCTTTCTCTTATGCAACTTAACGCAGGCCCTTGCCGCGACTAATAAAATCCCCTATAACGAGGAAGATGGAGTCAACTTAGGATGCCCAGTGTGCAAGCTATTATCGCCGATGATCACCCGTTATTTCGCAGCGCCCTCAAGCAGGCCGCCGCCCAGGCCATGGCCGATGAGCCAATTTTAGAAGCCAGCGATCTAGCCGAGCTGTTTAGCGCCCTTGTCGCTCATCCGGAGATTGAACTGGTGTTTTTAGACCTCACCATTCCCGGAGCTCAAGGTTTGGAAGGCCTGGCGCGACTGCGCAATCAATACCCGGATATTCTGGTGATCATGGTCTCCGCCAATGAACATCCCAGCATAATTGAACAAGCTATGGCGCTCGGTGCCAGTGCCTATATTCCCAAGTCTTCATCCCTGGATGTAATTAGCGAAGCCATAGCCCAGGTTATCGAAGGGGAAAACTGGCTGCCGCCACAAACGGAAATTTGCCCCGATGTTGACAGTGAGCAGGCCCAATTTGCCCGCAACCTGGAAAAACTCACACCACAGCAGTATCGAGTGCTAAGCATGATAGCCGATGGCATGCTCAATAAGCAGATTGCCTATGCCATGTCGATTCAGGAAACCACCATCAAGCAGCATGTCTCGGCTATTTTAAAAAAGCTCAATGTTTATAACCGCACCCAGGCGGGCATTTTATTTAAGCAAATGGCCACAGTGGCCGAGAGTGAAGAAGCCTGACAAGGTCGGTCTTCAGGCCGACAATTTTTCAGAGGCTTGTATAATAACGGATAACCACAATCACTTAAGCCCTACACAAAAGACACTTGTCTATAGCGTAAACAATACGCTAATGTAATCCGCAACAATAGCAAGTTAAACACCTGAAAACAGAATTAGATCATGCCTTTATGGATAAAACTTTGCTCGCCCCTTGTCTTAATGTGCTTGAGCGGCTGCGCCACGTATATTGCTGACAAAATTACGGACTATAAACCTGCCCCAATTTCAGGCGATCTGGCAACACTCACCCAGCCCAAAACTATCTGTGCCGATTCTGGCCATTGTATTGAAGCGCTTGCCTTAGCCCACTCACCTTCGGACGTAACTTCCTCACTTAAGTATGATATTAAGGTGAAAGACAATCACAAAATTTGGCGATATGTTCACACGGGGAAAGAGAGCGTAAAACCAACAAGTTTAGCTAAGCCAATGGCTATTATTTTCCCTGGCTACGGTCAACCAAACCTGATCCTAACCATTATGGCTACGTGGCTCCATTTAGAATCAGGCGCAGATGTATTTATCATTGAAAGTGCTGATAACTCAGAACATTTTCAATTTGGCCTAGATACCGTCGCTCCCATCATCTCGGTGATAAATAGAGAAAAACCCAGCAAGGTACAATTAATAGGCTTTTCCATGGGTGCAGTAGCCGCCCACGCAGTCGCACAACAAGTTGATAATGCTGAACTGCATTTAGTCGCACCCATGACAAACTTTGAGCAATCAGCGCTGGGGCTGTGGAATGTACTCAAGCATGATTCAATTTTTAGCGCCTTGATTTCCGAGGAGACAATGAAAGAGGCGGTCGGGCTAGTGCATGAAAGAGCAAAACTCTCAGCGCAAGACATCGACATTAAGCTTACTGCACACGACTCGGCTACACCTGCCTATATTTACGTGTCTCATGATGACACGGTAACACCCGCGAAAAACTGGCAAGGCATGCAGTCTAATACATGGCAACTTAATAAGTATCAGGGACTTAACCACATGGAAATGGTTACCCTGTTACGCAACGATTTATTTTTGAGCTTTGCTGCAAATCTACTCGGCAAAGAGCCCGATTCCCATGACATCACCACCTTTGGCCTTATGTGTGACGCTGATAATGCAGAGTGTCTGAACCAAAAGCTTTAACTCTAGGGTCTGTTGACCTTTGTTGTTTGTTTCTGCAGCAGTTTGTAGTGAATTTATACAAGGCGGCACATGTGTAGTGTAGTTATTCTACATAAGCATGTAACAACACAGTAGAAATGCGCTACAAGCGCTGCCCTACGGGTTCATCTAAACGCATCCTGCTCTGTGTTGCTCGCTATGAACATAGAATGACTATGCATCATAACGAGCGTCGTGATCAGAATGCGTTTAGATTGAACATAAAGTAAACCGCAAAGATAAACAGACCCTAGGTATACTCACGCAATAATTTTGCCTTTAAGCGCTTTAACATCCGCTTTAATGCCGGAGTTTTTAACGGCTTATACAACAAGGGGTAACCACAATCACTGACGCGCTCGCGAATGGCCTCGTCATGGTTGGCGGTGTTAATCACAATCGCCATATCTTCCAGGCCCAACGCCTGGATCACCTGCAAGCCGGTGACGCCATCGTCAAGTTGATAGTCGGCAATCAAAATATCCGCTTCACCGTCATTGACCAGCTCCGCCAGCTGCGCCTGATCATGGGCCAGCGCCACGCTGCATCCCCAATTCTGGAGCACCTGAGACAGCGCCTGTAATACATTATCATCATTGTCCAACAGCCAGATGCGCAGACCCGCCAGTTGATTATCCTGCCCTTTGAGCTCACTGGACTCTGGCGCTATGCTTTGCTCCTGGCCAGAGCATGGCAGGTTGAGGGTAAACTGAGTGCCCTTGCCAAGCTGTGACCCCAAGGTCATATTGATATCCAAAGCGGCACAGATACGCTTACTAATGGCCAGCCCCAGACCTAAACCCTGGGCCTGCTCCTTGCCGTGTAACTGTTTAAATTCCTCAAAGATAACTTCCTGATCTTGCTTGGCAATACCGGCTCCCGTGTCCTCCACCATAATGGATAGCTGCTGACCATGACGTTCGCACAGCACGCGGATCTCGCCTTGCTCGGTATAGCGAATGGCGTTACTCAACAGGTTGCTCAGCACCCGCTTGAGCAGCGCCTTGTCGGTTTTCAGCATGACCTCAACGCTCTGCAGGCGAAATCCCAGCCCCTTATCTTTGGCCAAAGCACCATATTCACTGGCTAGAGGCTCCACCAAACTGCTCAGGGAGAAATCTGTGTTATTGATTTTAAAGGAGCCAGACTCCAGCTTGGTGAGCTGCAAAATGCTCGACAACAGATCCTCGGCGCTGGCCAGAGAGTTGCGAATATTCTGCGCCAGCTCGGCCAATTCCGAGCCCTGTGCCTTTTCGCTCATCAGCGAGCAAAATAAACTCGCGGCATTAAAGGGTTGCAATAGATCATGACTGGCAGCGGCAAAAAACCGGCTCTTACTTTCTGTGGCTAATTCGGCCTCGCGCTTGGCCGCCACCAGAGCATAGTTGGTGGCCACCAACTCGCTGGTGCGAGCGGTAATTTTTTCTTCCAGATTCAGGTTGGCCAACTCCAACTCGCGCTGCTGCTGTACAAAGTCGCTGATATCTGTGTAAGTAGTAACAAAACCGCCTCCGGGCAAGGGGTTACCCTGCATCTCGAAGACCCGGCCATCATTGTGCTCACGGCGATATTTATAGGCACTGCCACGGCGCAGGTGGGCGATGCGTTTGCTTACCTCGGCTTCAATTTGCTGGCATCCAAACAGGCCACGCTCGGCGTTAAAGCGGATCAACTCGGCCACCGGCCGCCCCACCGCCAGCATGTCTTTTGGATAGGCAAACATCTCCTGATAGCCCTGATTCCAGGCCACCAGTTTGAGGTCGCTGTCGACCACACTAATACCCTGCTCTATGTTTTCTATGGTGGCCTGCAAGAGATCCCGGTTAAAGCGCAGTACCTGAGAGGCTTCATCGACAAACTCCGCCACCTGCTCAAAGGGCTGGCGTTTTTCATCCCTGGCTACATCCAAAATCAACCGCGCCGAGGCACCACCAACCAGGGCCGACATTTCTCGCTCAACTTGCTCTTCCACCGCGGCGGGAGCCTGCTCCTTCCAACGGTTTCGAGCGGCGGGGAAATACTTTTCAACCAGCTCGGCGGCCCTTTCCGGCTCACTAAAGCGCTGTAACAGCAGTGCCAACTCTTGAAAGCTGAGAGCGATATTGGCGTCACGCTCTTCGACGCTGCGCAAAATAAACTTATTGCTTTGCAAGCGCTCTGCCAGCTGCGCCGCGCTGATAAAGGGCACCAGCAAATACACAAATGTGTTCACACCCAAAGACAGCAGCACGGCCTGGGTTAAAGGCTCCAAACCCAAGGAAAACAGATCGTTGGGCGCCAACCAGGAAATCTGCCAGGGCCCCTCATTCAGCCAGGCGGCCTCGCCATACAGGGCGCTATACACGCTGGGCAACAGCAGGGTATAAAACCAGATTGCCGAGCCGCTTAAAATACCCAGCTGAGCACCACGGCAAGATGCCTTAGACCACCATAAGCCGATGATCATAGCCGGGGCAAACTGGGCCACCAAAGTAAAAGACATCAGGCCCATATTGGCTAAAGTATTGCCCTCGGCCAGTATTCTATGGCTGGCATAACTGAGCAGCAGTACCACCACTATCACCACGCGGCGCGCCTGTAGTAATTTAAACTTGGAGAGGCCGCGATGGGACGAGCTCAGCTGCGAGCGGCGCAGTAAAAACTGGTTGATAAAGTCATTAGTGATCATGATCGAGAGCACTATGGTGGAGACTATCACCATGCTGGTCGCCGCAGAAAAGCCCCCCAAGAAGGCCAGCAGCGACACCCAGGGTGCATCGGCGGCAATGGGCAGGGCGAGCACAAAGGTGTCGTAACCCACATCCTGACCCTGAAAATACACCAGGCCCGCATAGGCGATGGGCAGAATAAAGAGGTTAATCAGCAACAGATAAAGGGGGAACAACCAGCGCGAGGCCCTTATCTGCCGCTCGTCATCATGCTCGATAAAGGCAGTATGAAACTGACGAGGCAAACACAAGGTCGCTAGCAGTCCAAGCAAGACATGCACCCAATAAACATAGCCTGGGCTGGCTGTGGCTTGCATCTGGGCCACGATTTCCTGCTGCTGCGCCGCCACAAAAATGGCCTGGGGCGAGTCGAACAGACCAAAGCAAATAAATAAACCCACGCCGACAAAGGCCAGCAACTTGACCACGGATTCAAAAGCGATAGAGGCCATCAAGCCTGGGTTGTGCTCACTGGGACGCACCCTTCGTGCCCCGAATAAAATCGCGAACAACGCCAGGGTCAGGGTGATATAAAAGGTACTGTCCTGGTAGAAATAATCGTTTTGCCCGCGCTCCACCTCGGTCAGCATGGTAATACTGGCACTGGTGGCATTTAGCTGCAGGGCGATATAGGGCACTATGGCGATCACCGAGATCAGCGATACTAGGCCCGACAAACTGGATGACTGACCATAGCGGGTGGCAATAAAGTCGGCCATGGAGGTCAATTGCTGCTGGCGACAGATGGTGGCGATACGGGTATAGATTTGCCAGCCAAATATAAAGAGTAAAATGGTGCCGGTATAGGTAGGAGCCAGCCACCAACCGTTATTGGCGGCCTGCGCCGTAGTGCCGTAAAACGCCCAGGAGGTACAATACACCCCGAGCGACAGACCATAAACCCAGGCACTGGCGCGGTGCTTGAATTTATCCGCATACCAGGCCACGGCGAACAAGACCCCAAGGTAGGCCAGGGCAATCAGGCTTATCACACCAATCGAGAACATAAGCGGCTAATTTATTATTATTTTCTCATCATCATAGCGCTTGCTGTATGTAAAAACACCACTGACTTTAGTGTTACTTGCTGCCTGACACCTGCTCGGGATATTTGGCCATCTCGGCGGGATACAGGGCCTGCACCCGGGCCAGGGTTGTATCTATATCTTCCCCAACCTCTAACGGTGCCATGATCACAAACTGCTTTTTACTGTAATCCAAGGCCATAGGCACCACAGGCACCTTCGCCGCCTTGGCAATATGCAGGAAACCACTTTTCCATTGCGGCGTGTATTTGCGGGTGCCTTCAGGAGCCAGCCCAAGGATCAGTGCGTCGCTGTTATCGAATAAGGTTTTCACCTGCGCCACCACGCCATGGGAGGAGCGCCTGTCGACCGGGATACCACCCCATTTGCGCAGCAGAGGCGCCAAGGGCCAGACAAAGATACTGTGCTTGCCCAAAAAACGGATCCGTACCTGTAGGTGCATTTTCACCGCGATGGCGATAACAAAGTCCCAGTTCGAGGTATGAGGCGCCACCGCGGCAACAAACTTGCCATGCTCGGGAAACTCCCCCGCCACCTGCCAACCAAACCAGTTCAGCACCTTGGTACCCAGCCAACGGCCAAAGCGACTATGGGTACGGGGAATATTCGCGGGGATCTTCAGCTCTGGCATAGGCGTTTTAACGTCGGGGACAATCTCGTTAGATTGGCGCTAACTCGCTGTTTAGTCAATTTTATTAAGCTCTTACCGAATTTATGATCTAAAACACAGTGTGTATGAGCAAATTTGAATGTCCAGCCAAAATTTGAGATTTACACAATTTAGGCGACATACTTGATTCTACTTAGACATTCAAATTTGCTTGTAAGGTGTCTTGGCGGGTACTCTGATAAACGTTTGTCGTGTTAAAACAAAGAAAGCATTGTTTTTAGATGACAGTGTTAATTTTTAGAAGACATTCAAATTTGCTCTATTTTGACGACATTTACTTACAAGGCAGTTTAAAATCAATGGGGTATGCTCGTCATGGCGCACCCAAAAAGGCTAAAGTTGGAGATCTCTGGGTCGCCGACTAAGATTCACTCAAGGCTAAAGCCTCGCCCACAGCCACAAGCTCAAGCCCACCTCAAGAACACCGATGTGTCAGCCCTATCCCCTTACATTGCATCCGAAACGAGATACGAGAAGAGTAATCGCCAGCAGGACGCTGGCGAAAACAGGCCCAGAGCAGGGATGCGCTGTGCCTGTTGGTTACGTTCATTTCTCGTGGCTCGTTGAGGAAATTATGCAATGTTGGGGCGCCTTGGGGTTCCAAGGGGCGGTTGGCGTAAACCGCCCTTTGGTTGCCGTCGCCAACGCGACAAGATCGCACCACAGAGAGCTGTGGGGAGATTTAAACTCGTAAGTGAGTAGAGGGAGAGTGTTTAAAAGGCCGCATAGCGGCCTTTGGTGTTCGAAGTAAGCGTGGTTTTAGCAATACATCCATGTAGCTGGGTTCCTGTCGGCGTCCCCGCTCATCGCAGAGCTCTTCGCCTTCAAGCGGCGAGAGTGAAATTATTCACTCTCTTGTTTCCGCTTTCAGCCATGCCTCCACCTCCGAGCGCTGCGATTTGACCTGCATCACCACCCTGCAAGGAATTCGTCCCTGAAGCTTGGTCCCGGCTCGGCATCCGTTGCCTCGCGCTCGAGCCTGAAATAGCTCCACGCTTTCGCTATTTCTGGGCGGCTCTCGCCCTTCACGCCGTGAAGGTGGTCTTCGCAACTTCCAGGCACAAAAAAGGCCGCTAAAAGCGGCCTTTTTTCTTGAGAGTAACTATTACTCTACGATATTTGCTACAACACCAGCACCTACTGTACGACCACCTTCACGGATCGCGAAACGTAGACCTTCGTCCATCGCGATTGGGCAGATTAGTTCAACAGTCATCTTGATGTTGTCGCCAGGCATTACCATTTCTACGCCGTCTGGTAGTTGGATGTCACCAGTTACGTCAGTTGTACGGAAGTAGAACTGTGGACGGTAGCCTTTGAAGAATGGCGTGTGACGGCCACCTTCGTCTTTAGAAAGTACGTATACTTCTGATTCGAACTTAGTGTGCGGCTTGATTGTACCAGGAGCTGCTAGTACTTGACCACGCTCAACTTCGTCACGCTTAGTACCACGTAGAAGGGCACCGATGTTCTCACCTGCACGACCTTCGTCTAGAAGCTTACGGAACATTTCAACACCTGTACAAGTTGTCTTCGTAGTTTCTTTGATACCTACGATTTCAACTTCGTCGTTCACGTTGATGATACCAGCTTCAACACGACCAGTTACAACTGTACCACGACCCTGGATTGAGAATACGTCTTCGATAGGCATGATGAATGGCTTATCGATGTCACGCTCTGGCTCTGGGATGTAAGTATCTAGGGCTTCTGCAAGCTCGATGATCTTGTCTTCCCACTCTTTCTCGCCTTCAAGCGCTTTAAGAGCTGAACCTTGGATTAGTGGTAGGTCGTCACCTGGGAAATCGTACTCAGAAAGAAGTTCACGAACTTCCATTTCTACTAGCTCTAGTAGCTCTTCGTCGTCAACCATGTCACATTTGTTCATGAATACGATGATGTAAGGTACACCAACCTGACGAGAAAGTAGGATGTGCTCACGAGTCTGAGGCATAGGGCCGTCAGTCGCAGCTACTACTAGGATAGCGCCGTCCATTTGAGCAGCACCAGTGATCATGTTTTTAACGTAGTCAGCGTGTCCAGGACAGTCAACGTGCGCGTAGTGGCGAGTTGGAGTGTCGTACTCAACGTGTGAAGTTGAGATGGTGATACCACGCTCACGCTCTTCTGGAGCGTTATCGATTGATGCGAAGTCTTTTGCTGTACCACCGTATACTTTTGCAAGTACGTTAGTGATTGCTGCAGTTAGAGTTGTTTTACCGTGGTCAACGTGGCCGATTGTACCAACGTTTACGTGCGGTTTTACGCGTTCAAACTTTTCTTTTGCCAT
>NZ_JBCGCU010000018.1:0-62683 GCF_038739665.1 Pseudoalteromonas qingdaonensis
CCGACCTTGTATCTCTCAGTATTAGATGATTAGCTATCACCTAATACATCGGAAGTGAGTGAGTTTGTGGCCGACCTTAGCAATAACAATGCTGCGATGTAGATTAGACCCTCACTTCTATCACTCAATAAACTGAATGGTATCCTAGCGCACTTATTGCAAGTTGATGCTGTATGTACAAGGGGAGTCTATCGAGATGATGCAATTTATTGGTTTAGACATTAGCAAAAATAAATGTGATGTATGCTGGTTGAAAGAGAGCGAAACAGGTAAACGAAAAACCAAAGTAATCAAAAATACACAAGCAGGCCATGAGAGTCTGAAAAACTGGTTACAGGCAACAGTCAAAGCAGCCCCTGAGCACATGGTGCTCATATTAGAGCCAACGGGGGTTTATCACGAGTCGATAATGTACTTCTTACACGACCATGGCTTTAATATTCTCCTTGCTAATCCCGGCAAGGCAAAGCAATACGCAGAGTCAATTAACCTGACTCACAAAACAGATAAGTCCGATGCGTTCATGCTCGCCAATTACGGTTGTGCGCAGCAAAGCAATCTCGCGTTATGGCAGCCAGAAGCAAAAGAAATACGTGTACTAAAAGCCTTACTGCGTCGTTTAGACACCCTTGAATCAGACCGCCAACGCGAACTTAACCGCCTGGATTCAAGTGAGTTCAGCCTGTCGTCTGAGCGTGTTGTATTGTCTCTTAAAGACATGATATGCACGCTTGAAAGTGAAATAGAAAAGCTTAAGCAGGACATTAACAACCACATTAATGGCAACCCACAGCTTAAGCGCAACCGAGCGCTTTTAGAAAGCATTCCGGGTATAGGTCCTGTATTGTCTCGGGAGTTAACCTACTTGTTTGCAGCGAAACAGTTTAGCAATGCCAGGCAAGTGGGGGCGTATGCAGGGTTAATCCCCAAATTGCATGAGTCAGGGAAACTCAAAGGCCGCACAACGTTAACTAAAACTGGCCCTGCTAAGTTACGCGCTAAGCTTTATATGGCGGCGATTGTGGCAGGGAGATACAACGTGAGTGTAAGGCTACAAAAAGAAGCACTGCTTAAGCGCGGTAAAACCTCCATGCAAGTCCTTGGCGCGAATATGAGAAAGCTTGTGCAAATATGTTATGGCGTAATCAAGAATCAGCAAGAATATCAGCCTCAAGTCATATAAAAATGCACTTGAGGCTGGTTATGAGAGATGGTATCTACAACTAACCTTCGCGAAATGCCTTCACCACATCGTTGGAATGCTCCAACAACTTACGCCCCGGGCGCGTTGCCTGAGTGAGAGCGATAAAGAGAATATCGATCACAAAGTCCTGCGCCGTGCGCGCCAGAATTGAGCTTAGACGAATCGACTCTACCTCGGCCACAGAGTAGAGGTTCACCGAGGCGCAATCCGCCACCGGGCTGGAGCCAAATTTGGTCACCGCAATCACGGGGCAATTATTCTGTTGAGCCTGATGCGCCGCTTCTGCCACTTCCCGGGTTTTACCCGACTCACTGATGGCGATAACCAGGTCGTCCTTGCCTAGGGTCGACACATAGGCCAGTTGGGCATGACCGTCCGCTTCGGCGATGGCGGCTATGCCTAACTTTTGCAGCTTATAGGCAAAGTCTTTGGCCACCAGAGCCGAACCACCTAGGCCGCAAATGGCAACGCGACGGGCATTTTTAAGCAGGGCCACCGCCTGCTCAACGGACTGGGCTTCATTAAGGTTTTTGGTTTCGGTTAACACCGCCATCTTGCTGCTTAACAGCTTTTCGGCAATCTGCTCTAGGCTATCATTAAGGGTGATCTTACCGTGCAGCTTAGGGGCTGGAGATTCTGAATTCATGGCATCAATAACCGCCAGCTTAAAGGCAGGGAAGCCCTTATACCCGAGCTTTTGGGCAAACTTAACCACGCTCGATTGGCTTACGCCGACCACCTTGGCCAACTCAATGGAGGAGAGGTCGCGAATAGCATTCGCACTGTTTAGCGTAAAATCGGCCAGTTTGGCTTCGCTACTGGAAAAAGACTTACGCAGTGCTTTAATTTTTACAAATGTCGACATAAGAAGTTACTTAGTATTGTTGGTTTCTCAGTTCCCCGGCTCTGGTGCGCTTTGGCTGGCGGGGTAACAAGGACATAATAATCACAGTGTAACCTGATATTCCAAATGAAAGGAATAAAAAATTTACGATTAGGTGCGCTCTTGAGTCGGTGTAAATAAAGGGATGCTTAAGTGGTTACTCATTTTATCTGCGCCATTTGTCTTATCCCTGCGGGGAATATGGAATAATATATAGAATATATATTCCATATATTTTAAATTGAAAGAAATAATATATTACTGTACGCTTGGTGGGTTGTTGTTGCGTTTATAAGTTCAAGACCCTGTGCTTAAGCATAGTTTTTTCGCTATAGGTTGGTATGGATAAAGAATCTTTGCAGATGCGCTGCAAGAGTCTGCTGTCGTTGCCCTTGTTATTTTTACTGAGCAGCTGCAGTTCTGGCTACGATTTCAAGCAGTCACATAATTATTCTAAGCGCATTAAATTTTTGGTGATGCACTACACTGCGATTGATTATGAAAAGTCTGAGCGCGTGCTGGTGGAAAAAGGCGGCTTAAGCGCCCACTACCTGGTGCCTGAAAGCCAGGATCCCAGCTATGGTGAGCGTGAGCTGCAAGTTCTGCAGCTGGTGAAAGAGCAGGACAGGGCCTGGCATGCGGGGAATAGCTATTGGCAGGGGCGCAGTGATCTTAATGACCACTCCATCGGCATTGAGGTGGTGAATGTACCCAGTTGCAGCGACAGGGCGCCGAGTATGGAGCCGGAGATTGCCACCATTGAATATGGTGCTGAGCCGTTTTGTGTATTCCCCGATTATGATCCCAAACAAATCGAATTATTAATCGCCCTTAGTCAGGATATTCTCGCGCGCAATCCGGATATTGGTCCGACCCAGGTTGTCGGGCATGCGGATATAGCACCGGGACGCAAACTCGACCCGGGTCCTCGTTTCCCCTGGTATCAGCTTTATAAGGCGGGCGTAGGCGCCTGGTATCAACAGCAGGATGTGGAATATTACTGGCGCCACTTTAGCGCCGCGCCGCCTTCTGTGGCCGTGATACAGCAAGCGCTGGCGGATTATGGTTATGGGATTGCGGTGACCGCTCGGCTCGATCAGCAAACACTGGATGTACTTAAGGCATTTCAAACACACTTTTTGCCCTGGCAGGTAAATGCCCAGGCGGATGCGAAAACGGCGGCGGTCTTGTTCGCTCTGCTTAAACGTTATAAGTCGAAAAAGGCGGATAAAAACTTTGCACTTTACCAGGAGTTGGCCGAGCAACCACAGGAGTTTGCCGCCTTGGGTCATGAGCAGCTTTATATCGAATATCCCCAGCGCGATGTTAGCTCACGGGTCGATGTAAACAACAAATACCAGTTTAAGTCCTATCGCCGCCGCGGCGAGATCATCATAGATAACATTAATGCCGAGCGCGCCGAGATCCTTATTAATGGCGAAACCATTAATATCGCCCGGCCCTTAAAGACCGGTCACAGCTACCGCTATTCGCTGGCAAGGCGCACCCGAGATGGCGTCAATACCTTGCATATTAAGTCGGTCTTTCCTGAGGATGCCAAGCTGAGTATTCGTATTCCTGCCCCCGAGCTAAAAACGAAGCAGGGCGCCATTGACTTCGCCGCTGTGGATGCGCTTATTCAAAGCGAGGTCGAGCAGGGCTTCCCCGGCGCCGTGCTTGGCGTGGTACACAAGGGCGAATTGGTGAAGCTCAGCGCCTATGGTTATGCCCGTGTTAATCAGGGTGAAGGCTCTCTACCCGCCCAGCCCATGACCGAGGACACCCTGTTTGATATTGCCTCTAATACCAAGATGTTTGCCACCAATTTGGCGCTGATGCATCTGGTGTCGCAAGGGCGTCTCGATATCAATAAACCTATCAGCCATTACTTGGCGGAATATACCGGCCAGGGACGCGAGGTACGGCTGGTGAAAGACCTGCTTACTCACAGCGCAGGTTACCCAGCGGTGGTGGACTTTCATCGCGCCGATAATCACCTCGGCAAGCCATTTTATTCCCTTAATAGCGAGCGCACCAAACAGCTGTTAATCCGTGGTGTGCCCTTTGAAATGATGCGGGAGCAGCGCCACCTTTACAGCGATGTCGACTATATGCTGCTCGGTGTTTTGATTGAACGTATTACCAAGATGCCCCTGGATGCCTATGTGGAAAGCCGCTTGTTTGCGCCCTTGGGGCTCAATACCCTGGTATTTAATCCGCTGCAAAAGGGCTTTATACCTTCGCAGATAGCGGCCACCGAGATTGAAGGCAACACCCGAGGTGGTCGGGTGCATTTCGAGGGCGTACGGGATCATGTGCTCCAAGGCGAGGTGCATGATGAAAAGGCTTTTTATTCCCTGGCCGGGGTGGCTGGACATGCGGGTTTGTTTGCCGATGTGCAAGGCGTGGCAAAACTCACTCAATTGTTGCTAAACCGGGGGAGTTATGGTGAAGTGCAGTTAATCAGGCCCGAGGTGGTCGATCAGTTTATTAAGCCCAGGGCTAGGGATGAAAGCTATGGCCTGGGTTGGCGCCGCGCCGGAAATGGCGCGCGTAAATGGCATTTTGGCCCCTACGCCAGCCCAAGGGCATACGGACACACGGGCTGGACCGGCACAGTAACTGTCATAGATCCGGAATATGATTTAGCTATAGTGCTGTTTACCAATGCCCGGCACAGCCAAGTGACCGGTTCGCAAAGCGACTATAGATTTAAAGGCAAAGAATTTGAAACGGGGAAATACGGTTCGGTGATCACCCGTGTCTATGAAGCCATTTTGGCTCGCTAATTTAGGCTCGAAAATGTAACGACTAACACAGGATACCCCTGCCCGGGTATCACCCAAAACGGCATCTCTTGATGCCGTTTTTTTTGCTTATCATGAGTTCGATTGTCAGCCCAGATATCACAAACACCTGTAGGCGAGGCTTTAGCCTTGTAGGTCGGTGCTTTGCGCCGACATGTCAAAGGGTGTGCATATATGTCAGCCTGCTAGGTAGCTGCTCCAGCATTGTTCTACTACCGCCATTTATGGCACCTTGCATACAGAATTGAAATAAAAAGCGCCCCGAAGGGCGCTGGTCTATCTTAGGTTGTTATCTTGGCTTAGAACGCAAATTTCAATGACAGTTGCACTCGGCGCGGACTGTAATAGTTACGGGGTTCACCAAAGGTACTGTCTACAAAATAAGGGTCGTTGTTATAACCGGTTTGACGGTCGAACAGGTTAAAGATATCGGCGCGGAATTGCAGCGCATAATCGCCATAGACGGTGAAGTCCTGACTGTAGTTTAGATCCAATTGCCAGTGGCTGGCACTGCGGCGGCTACCTGCCGGCTCCGCATAGCGGCTGGTGTGGCTGGAGCTGCTGCCATAGAGATTACCATCCCACCTCTCCCAAGGGCGACCCGACTGGAAGACAAAATAGGCGCCGATATTGGCTTCCCAAGGCGTGGTGTAATAGCCGTAGACCTTGAGCTTATGTGGCTTATCGCCAGAGAGGGTGCCATAGCGGTAATCCCAGGGATAGCGGCCTATGCCGTCACCATACCAGGAGGAGCCGACAAAGGTGTTGGCATCGTTATCGGCCGTGGTGTTGTCCTGGTCGAAGTTGCCATAGTAGTGACTCCATACATAGGAGGCATTTACATAGGTGTTATCGCCCATATACTCGGCCTCAAAGCTGGCTTCCCAGTATTTGGTCTCGCCACCATCTACCTCGGCTATGACATAGGAGGAGCCGCCGATTTCATTACGTATATCCTGCAAGTTCTCTATGTATAAACCTTGGGCGGCAATGTCTGCCGGTACACCCGGGGCATTGATACCATCATAGTTGGTGAGACGGGCATTATTGGGCATATCTTCCCAAAAGTGCAGGCCTTTACGATGACGCACATGGGCCCGCAGCACCAGATCTTCGCCCATATACTTGGTAGTTCCCAGGGTGAATTCATTAATGCGGCGCGGCTTCATACCTTCTTGGAATAGCTTACCGGAAGAAGAAGCACGGGGCTCAGCATAGATAACATTGCCGTTGGCATCAAATTCAACGTCAATGGCACTGCGATTGTTCCTGTCCCAGGAGGCGGCACGAGCCAGGGAGCTGGTTTCCGGGTTATAGATGGCAAAGTTGACAAAGACGTCATCCTCATCGGCATAATTCCATTTCACGCCCAGGCGCGGCTGTATCATATCGCTCCAGTCGGTTTCATACATCTTGTACTTATGTCCCGGGGCCAACTCATAGCCGGAGACGGTGCCGGATTTAGGGCGCAGGCCCTGACCATAATAGGTGTCGCGACTGACTAAAACGCCTATGTTGTAGGTCCAATCGCCATATTCTATGGTGTCGTTAATCTCGAAGTTCAGAGTCTCGGTTTCTGAGGTGATGGCCGGGGCTAAATCGCCGCTGCCTACCAGGCTCATTTGTTGCACCAGGGCGCGATAAATAACCGGGGTGTCATTGCCAGCTTGCTGGCTTAGATCCAAGCCACCAACATAGTCGATTCGTCCCCAGCCATTGGAGAAGCGTGTAAGTACCTCCTTACCCTCTGACCATTGCCCGCCAAAGTGCAGGGTGTGATAAGTATCGCCCCAGCTAAATTCATGATCTAGCTTGAGTTCAAATGAATCGCGGTAAAAGTCCTGGTCGTCGTACTGCAAATAGGCACCGACGCCACCGCCGCCCATTTTCATGCCGTTTTCCGTGTAACCGAACTGCTCGATCAGCGTCGCCGCACCGGCATTATAGGCGGCAATTTGCTCTGGGGTATAGTCGTTACTTGGGCCGCGCAGTTCGGGCACATTAAAGTAGCCCATTTGATCCAGGTTGTTGACATCCAGGGTGCCGCTTAGTGACGGCTGGAAATTAAGCTCGGTATCCGGGCGCGAACTACTTTGTAGATCAAAGGTGCTGTACTGAAACGATAAGGTGGTGTTTGAATCTATCAGCCAGGAGCCGTCGAGGGTGAAAATATCCTGCTCTGTGTCGCCGCCAACGGACACACTGTCGGGTTCGTATTCACCGATTGAGGCACCTTCTTCGGTTTTATCGGAAATACGCTGAGAAATGTTGAATAACAGGTCATCACTGGGCGCCCAGGTGAGCTTGCCGAAGAACTCATCGCGCTCGCTCTTATAGTTTTTCACATCGCCGTAGGCTGTATCCTTGTTGCTGCGCTTTTCTTCGGGACGGTAATAGGAGGTGTAGAAATACAGGGTATCCTCAATCAGCGGGCCGCCTAGGTTAGCGGTTATCCAACTCTTATCCGTTTCATAACTTTCCTGACCAACGGGAGAGGCAACCAGGCTTTTGGGCTGCACCTTATATTCCACCGAGCCGGTAAACTCGTCTGTGCCGGACTTGGATACTGTGTTGATGGCAAAGCCGCCGGAGCGGTTAAAGTCAACGGCCTTGGCGCCGCCTCTGTCCATGGTGACATAGGCCACATCGTGGGTGGAAGGCTCGGATGCCAGGTTACCAAACATGGGCAAGGACACATTAACGCCATCAAAACCATAGGAGTTATCCACCCCTGAGCCACCGGCCGACGGGCCGAGGACAGAGTTTTCAGACAGCTCGACGCCGGGCACCAGTTTAAGCAGGTCGCGATAGTCCTGGCCTATGGGCACTCCTTCAATAGCTTTCTCTCCCAGGGAGTTGGTGAGCGAGGAATTACCCTGGCGATATAAGCGACTGCCAGTAATGGTGATCACCTCTGTCTTGTCGCCGGTCAGGCTCAGCTCCACATCAACCTTAGAGGTCTGCTCTAACAATACCTGCACAGTCAGGGTTTGACTGGCGCCGTCTTTATTGGTGAAGGTGAGCTCGTAGGTGCCGGGCTTTAATTGGGGTAGATCGAAGCTACCATCGGCACCTGTGACCACGGTACGGGCTTTGGGCATAACGCTGGAGCGCGCGGTGACCGTTACCCCAGCCATGGACTGTTCGGTTTGCTCGGCGATAACCGTGCCCTTGATGCCGCCGGTCAAGGCCGCCAGTGCCGGAGCACTGATAAAGGCCGCAGCAATCAGGGTGGAAGTGATCGCTGTTTTTGGTGCGCGCATGGCGCGATAGCTCGCCTGCGCCAATGCACTGAGGTGGAAGTGATTTAGTTTCATTGTATCCCCATCCTTATAATAATTTATTTATCTTTTGGACTGTGAACCTGTTGTTTACCCTGTTAGTGATGGCGCGACCTATCCATTTGTTGCATATATATTAAACAAGTGTTACTGGGATTAATCAAGAATATTTATTTCTAAATGTTTTTTATTTTGAAAATAAAGTATGAAAATAGTGGTGTGAAAAAGCGCCTCAAAGGAGTCGCCGTGCTGCCTTGGAGTTTGTTATCTATATAAAAAGAAGGTAAAGATTGGCCAAAATTAATTGGCCAATTTTAATAAGCTAGGGCTTAAAGCCAGGCTGGCAGGGTGTCCATGGCAAGCAGGGTATCAAAGCTGATGCGCTCGCGAATAATACTGTATTGCTTGCCGCTCACCAGTACCTCAGGGGCATTAAGGCGGGAGTTATAGTGTGATGCCATCACCGCGCCATAGGCTCCGGCGCCCATAATGGCAACCAGATCGCCTTGTTCACATTCGCCGAGGGCACGGCTTTTGGCGAAGGTGTCGCCGGTTTCGCACACCGGGCCGACTATGTCATAAACCGCTTGGTTGGGCTTTTGCTCCACGGTAGCAATATGGTGATAGGCGTCGTACATGCTCGGGCGGATCAAGTCATTCATGGCCGCATCTAGGATCAAGAAGGTGCGCTCTTGCCCTGTTTTTACATATTCCACCTTTGATACCAGGACACCGGCATTGCCGACCATGGAGCGTCCCGGCTCGACTATGATTTTGCAGCCAAGATGACCTAAGTGTTGTTTGGCATGCTCGGCATAGGTGCGGATATCCGGCTCATCGCTGTGCTCGCCATAATTAATGCCTAAACCACCACCTATATCTATGATTTTAATGGTAATACCTTGCGCTTTTAGGCTGCTTACTAGCTCCGCAACCTTGGCAAAAGCGGCGGCAAAGGGCTCCAGGTTAATCAGCTGGGAGCCGATATGCACATCTACACCCGTCACTTCTATGCCTGGCAAAGACGCCGCCTTAATATAAAGCTGGGGCGCCAAGTCGATATTAATGCCGAACTTATTCTCCGCCAGACCCGTGGTGATCTTGGCATGGGTTTTGGCCTCAACGTCCGGATTTACGCGAATAGAGATACGTGCCGTGGTATTCATTTGCACCGCCAGGGCACTGATGCGCTCTAATTCCGGCTCGGACTCAACATTAAATTGTAAGATGCCTTGGGACAGGGCATAGCGGATTTCCTGCTCGCTTTTACCCACGCCGGCGAAGACAATTTTCTCCGCCTTAATGCCAGCGGCTAGCGCGCGGCGGATCTCGCCTTCGGAAACCGTGTCGGCACCGGCGCCCAATTGCGCCAAAGTGGCTAAAATTGCCTGATTGGAGTTGGCTTTTACGGCATAACAAATTAAGCTATCCAGTCCTGCAAACGCATCGCTGTAGCGCTGATAATTACTGGCAATAGCCGCAGCCGAGTAACAGTAAAATGGGGTGGGGATGTGTTTGGCAAGCTCGCCGATGGTGACATCTTCAACCTGCATGTGCTGATCCACATAAGGAAAGTAGGGAAGTGGCTGCATAACTAAAAAATTACAGTTAAATGAAAACTAATTGAATAATCTATGCTCATTTGCAAGACTATTCAAGCTTTATAATAACAAGGATAACACCATGTCTTGGTATTCCATTTTGCCGCCGCTGGTAGCAATTGCAATCGTCTTTTGGCGTAAAGAAGTGATCATGGCCCTGTTGTTGGCCGTGGCAACATCCGAGTTCTTACTGGCGATAAGTGGCGAGGGTAATACCTTATTCTATACCTTTATCAATACCATAGAGCGTGTGGTAGCGACGGCATCCTCGCCGGGTAACAGCCGCGTCATTCTCTTTAGTGTGCTTATTGGTGCGCTGCTTGCCTATATTCGCGAGTCCGGCGGCGTGGCCGCAACCGTGAACATGTTAATCGGCAAGGGCGTGGCCAAGTCAAAGCGCCAGGTGGGTTTTTTAACCATGTTTTCCGGCATTGCCGTGTTTATCGAGTCTAACCTCAGTGTCTTGACCGCGGGTATTCTGTCGCGCGGTCTATTCGATAAGTTTAAAATGAGCCGTGCCCGTCTGGCCTATATTATCGACAGTACCAGCGCCCCTGTATGTATCCTTATTTTGCTTAATGGTTGGGGCGCCTATGTGCTCGGGCTGTTGAGCAACTATGAGTTGGAGCAATCGGCGGTCAGTATTTTATGGGGCAGTGTTGCCTATAACTTTTATGCCATTATCGCCTTGTTGATAGTCGCCTACACCATCGCCTTTGATAAGGTTCATGGTCCTATGAAGGAAGCGGAGCAAAAGCTTGAGCGCTTGGAAGTGAATGTGCCTACCGAGGCTGACAAGGGCACCAAGGCTCGCTTTATGCTGGTGCCTTTATTGACCCTGGTGCTGTCCATGGTCGGCTTTATGTTCTGGACCGGCAATGGCGATATTGCCTCTGGCAGTGGCTCTAAGTCGGTGCTTTACGCCACCATCTTATCCTGTGTTGTGGCCTATTTCCTGCTCAGTGCCAGCAAGCTTTTCAGCCATCATCAACTGGTTGAAATGGGCTTTAAAGGCATGGGTGAGTTATTGCCTCTGGTGGCCATAGTCTTATTATCCATGACCTTGGGCGCCAGCCTTAAAGAGCTGGGAACCGGCGTTTTCGTGGCCTCCCTGGTGGGTGATTACCTGCCTATCACCTTGGTGGTGCCCATGCTGTTTTTAACCGGTGCGGTGATCTCCTTTACCACGGGCACCTCCTGGGGCACCTTCGCCATTCTTATTCCCATTGGTGTGCCGCTGATCCAAACCCTGGGTCTGCCACCATCGCTGGTGCTTGGCGCCATTTTAGGCGGCGGTGTATTTGGCGATCACTGCTCGCCAATCTCAGATACCAGTGCGGTGTCGGCCATTGCCTCCGGCTGTGACTTGCTTACCCATGTGAAAACCCAGATGCCTTATGCTCTGGTGGGTGGTGCTTTAACCTTGGTTGCCTACTTCCTGGTGAGCCTGGCAATACTTTAAGAAACAGGCTAAGTCGGCGTTAACATAGCGCTATTTATTGCCAACAGGCGGGGGTATAATGCCCCCGCTTTTTATTTTCATTAGGGTGCCCAGCATGACCTTGGAACAGATAGATAAAACCCGCTACCGCAAACATCTTAATATAGTGATAGTTGCCTGTATCGCTGCCTTAGTAGTGGGTAGTTTGGGTATCGCCCGGGTGCTGATCCTTGCCCTGCCAAGCGACAGTGGCAGTCATTTTCATTGGAATCTGCTGGGTGTTGTAGTCAGTTGTATCGCCATAGGTTTTGCTCTTAAACGTGTCGAGCATCATCCCTTTATGACCGAGGTGGTGTATGTGTGGCGATTGAAGCAGGCGCTTAATCAGATCACCCGCAAGCTGCGCAAGATTAAGGCGGCGGCGGAGCAGGGCGATGTGCAGGCCATGCATGCACTGCAATTTAATTATGCCGGCTCAAGACAGTTATGGCAGCTGGATGATAACACCATCACCATGGATGAATTGGCCATCTCCCAGGCTCAGCTCGACACCCTGGCCGAGCGTTATAATGTTGAAGCCGACGCCAGCCGTTACCAGAGCGAATACCTGAAACAGTTGTAGCCCTCTATCTTATAGTGCGCCTGTACAGACGGGCGCCTTGCCTGCGGCGCGCAATAAGGCGGTTGAAAACACTCACCATCTCCCCTAGTCTGGGACTCAATATAAAAATTATAAAGAGTGTTCCAGTGCAGTATTGGCAGTATATCAAGGCCTTAGGGCCAGGCATTTTAATGGCGACCGCAGCAATTGGCGGTTCGCATCTGGTGGCTTCAACTCAGGCCGGGGCCTTATTCGGCTGGCAAATGATAGGGCTTATCCTGGTCGTCAACCTGTTGAAGTATCCGTTTTTCCGTTTCGGTGTTGAATACACATTAGTTACCGGCAATAACCTGGTGTCCGGCTATAAAAGTCAGGGCCCTTGGTATTTTTACTGCTTTTTTGCCCTCAATATTCTCGCTGCCATAGTTAATACCGCCGGGGTGCTGCTGTTGACCGCGGCGCTGCTGCATTATGTGGTCGGCGGCGCCCTTAGTATGACGGTGCTCTGTATTGTAATTCTGCTATTTTGCCTAACCCTCTTGCTGCTTGGGCATTATCAGGCCCTCGACAGTGCCGCTAAATGGATAATGGCGGTGCTTGCCATCAGTACCATAGCCGCGCTAGTGATAGCCCTGCTGAAAAGCGGCGGTGTACCTATGAATGCAGCCGCTGACTTTACCCCGCCGGATCTGCTGTCGCTGACGGCCTTAAGCTTTATTGTGGTCTTGATGGGCTGGATGCCGGCGCCGATTGAAATATCCGTGGCCAGCTCTTTGTGGTTGCAGGCAAAGCGACAACAAACCCAGGTGCCACTCAAGGCTGGGCTATTCGATTTTAACTTCGGCTTTATCGTCACCGCTTTACTGGCACTGGTATTTTGCTCTTTGGGAGTGCTTATTCAATATGGTGGTAATACCCAAATTGCCCTGGCGGGTGTGGCCTTTGCCCAGCAGTTGATAGATATGTACACCCATACCATGGGCGAGTGGTCGCGTTGGCTTATCGCCACCGTGGCCTTTTTATGTATGTTGGGAACGACCTTAACGGTACTCGATGGCTATGCGCGAACCTTGTACACAGGCAGTAAGTTGATGCCAAACTGGCCCTTGCCTAAGCATTTAAATACCTGGCTAGTGATGCAGGCGGTGGCGGGGATGGCGGTTATTCTGTTTTTCAAAAGTAATTTAAAAGAGATGCTAACCTTCGCCATGACCCTGGCATTTTTAACCACACCGGTATTTGCCTGGTTGAATATGCGCCTGGTGCGCCAAACCAAGATTAAACAAGCGCTGTGGTTGCGACTGTTAACCTGGTTGGGATTGGCTTATTTGGTTGGCTTTAGTCTAGGCTTTATCGGCCTGCAGATTTGGCAGCGCTGGGGATAAATCTAGGTCAGCATTTTTATTGCTGCGCTGATGCCGTCCAAGGTCAGGGGAAACATACGGCTTTGTTCGCCCTTGGCCATTAACTGGTCGATCATCTCGATGGAATGATAGTAGCGCCAATGCGTCTGCGGCTGTGGATTCAGCCACACCACCTTGTCGAAATGCTGGGTGATGCGCTGCAGCCAGGCGGCGCCGGGCTCTTCATTCCAATGCTCTACACTGCCGCCGGGGGAGGCGATTTCGTAAGGCCCCATGGTGGCATCGCCGACAAAGATAATCTTGTAATCGCGGCCAAAACGCTGCATCAGACTGTGGGTGTCTATCTTCTTGTCATAGCGGCGAGCATTATCCTGCCACACCTGCTCGTAAACACAGTTATGGAAATAGAAAAACTCCAGGTGTTTAAACTCGCCATGGGCGGCGCTAAATAACTGCTCGCACAGTTGAATATGGTCGTCCATGGAGCCGCCGATATCGAACAACATAATCACATTAACGGCATTATGGCGCTCCGGTGCCATCTTCACATCCAGCATGCCCCCTTGTTTGGCAGTGGCGGCAATGGTGGCGCCTAAGTCCAAGGTATCGCTGGCTCCGGTGCGGGCAAAGCGGCGCAGCTTTTTTAGTGCCAGTTTCATGGTCCGCGAGCTGATATCGGCCTCACTGTCGAGGTTGCGGTACTGGCGTTTATCCCACACCTTAACGGCGCGGCGCTGGCGCGAGCCGGGTTGACCTATGCGTACTCCTTCAGGGTTATAGCCATAGGCGCCAAAGGGCGAGGTGCCGCCTGTGCCTATCCATTTATTGCCGCCGGCATGGCGTTTTTGTTGCTCTTCAAAACGCTTTTTCAGCTCTTCCATTAGTTTTTCAAGGCCACCCATGGCCTCAAGCTGGCGCTTCTCTTCGGCGCTTAGCTGTTTTTCAAACTCCTTGCGCAGCCAGTCCTCGGGGATCTGGTATTGCGCCTTTAAGGCCTCAAGCAGATCGATATCTTCAATGCCAGAAAAGTAATCGGCGAAGGCCTTGTCGAAGCGGTCAAAGTGGGTTTCATCCTTCACCATAATAGTGCGAGCGAGATGATAAAAGGCTTCGCTGTCGGCAAACACTACCCCGGCCTGTAATGCACCAATGAGGTCGAGTAATTCTCGCAGGCTGACCGGCAGGCGGTACTTTCTTAAGGTGAAGAAAAACTCGATAAGCATTAGCGGCGACTCATAAAGGCCAGTTTTTCAATTAAGGAGACGTCCTGCTCGTTTTTCAATAGAGCACCAAAGAGCGGCATAAGCCCACCCTTGGCGGCGCTGCCATGTAAAACCTCGGGCGCTATATCTTCGGCCATCAAAAGCTTAAGCCAGTCCAACAGCTCGCTGGTGGAAGGCTTTTTCTTCAGCCCATCCACCTGACGTAAACCAAAGAAGACCTCTAAGGCCTCACGCAACAGCTTTTGTTTGATATCCGGGTAGTGCACAGCGACTATCTTGTGCATTTCCTCGGTGTTGGGAAAATCGATGTAATGGAAAAAACAACGGCGCAAAAAGGCATCCGGCAATTCTTTTTCGTTGTTTGAGGTGATGATCACAATCGGGCGTTGCTCGGCGCGGACGCGCTCACCGGTTTCATAAACGAAGAACTCCATTTTATCGAGCTCCAACAACAGATCGTTGGGGAATTCGATATCGGCCTTGTCTATTTCGTCTATCAGCAGCACCGGACGAGGCTCATTCTCCTTGGCGCCAAAGGCCTGCCACAGTTTGCCTTTAACTATGTAATTGCCGATATCATGCACGCGCTCATCGCCCAGTTGCGAGTCGCGCAGGCGCGATACCGCATCGTACTCATACAGGCCTTGCTGGGCTTTGGTGGTGGACTTGATATGCCATTGGATCAATTCGCTACCGATACTTTTCGCCAGCTCCTCCGCTAACAGGGTTTTCCCCGTGCCCGGCTCACCTTTTATCAAAAGCGGTTTTTCTAAAGCGATAGCGGCATTGACCGCCTGTTTCAAGGCGCTGCTGGCAATATAATGGTCGGTAGAATCAAAATGCACGTGGAAATTCCTAACACTGGTCAGACATCGAATTAGCCTAGTCTGCCATAGTTGGCATTTACTACCAAGTCGGCTTGTGACAGCGCCGCCCGAGATGCGTATAATGCCCCATTAAACGAGTGCAGCAGGCATAAGCACGAATGAACTATCTTCCTTTGGATGACTACGCTAAGGCGTGGGTGTTTCGACACCAAGAACTTTTAATTCCGGCGCCACAATTGGCGCAGATCAAACCCATGACAGCCACCCGCGCGGCGGTGTTGTGGACCACCTTTATCAGCCGTGACAAAGACCACCCGGACTTTTTCACCGATGCCGATTGGGTTAAACAGGCGCAGCACTGGCCCCATAGCGATGTGTTCTGGGAGCGAGCGTTTGAAGCCGGTGACGCTATCCCTGAGGAAATTCTTGCTCACCTGGACTGGCAGGACAACACCACTGTGTATTTCTGCATTAGTCGTGATGAGGTCATTGAAACCCGCTTTGATGTGTTTAAGCAACACTGGCACAACTTTATGTTCCTGGCCGATGGCAGTTTCTTAATTGGTAAAAAGCGCCCGCAGGTGGTGCAGTTTTTAGAGTCGGGTTTTGCCCGTTTGGGCCAACAGCCAGAGTAATTACCTTTGCCTCCCATTGCGCTTCTCAAATTTTGCGCAACTATGGTATAAACTTAAGCACAACCAGTGGGAGGCAATGTGCGGCAACAACCATCGCAGCAAGCAGATTTATTTGCACTCGATCAACAGCGAGTGCTGTATGCCGAGTTGTGTAATGCCTTTTATGCCCGTGAGTTGCACCGCTTAAGCCAGCAATTAACGCATCAAGGCGATGGTACACGTCTGGCTCGTTTGCTCGATAGCCTGCCTTATTACGTGGAACGCGCCGCCTTTCATATAGTTCATGGTCATTGCCCGTTAACCTTAGATGGGCAAAATGGCAGCTGGATAGCCAAACAGGCGAGTAAACCGCCGCAAGGCGATAAATCTGCGAATTTAGCGTTTTTTAGCACTTATGCCAAAGTTGGTATTTTAGTACCATTACTGGTTACCCAGGGGCGATTGCAATTTGTGATGCTAGATACCCTAGATCAAGTTAGCAGCAACCGTTTGCATTGTAATCAGGCGGGCTGGTTTGATCTCGATGGTCAATATCGCGATACGCGATTAAGCTCGGCCCAGGATGTGCAGTTACTGGTACCTAATAAAAAACATTTTACCCCGGCTTGTTGCGGCCATCGCTGGCAACAATTTAAGGTGAGCTCACCACGGACTTTGAGCCTAAGAGAAATGCTATTAACAACACGGATTAACTGGAAAAACTTTAAGCAACCACTGCCGATGAAGGAAAGCTAATGCGATTATTCCAATTGGGTTTGTTGGCATTGTTGCTGTATCTGCAATATTTGTTGTGGTTTGGTCACAACGGCATCGAAGACTACAGCCGTTTAACCAAGGCGGTGGCCAACCATGAGCAAACCAATCAGCAATTAAATAAGCGTAACAAGTTACTCGAAGCCGATATACAAGACTTAAAACTGGACTTGGAAGGGGTGGAAGAGCGTGCCCGTCATGAGCTGGGTATGATCAAGCCTGATGAGGTGTTTTATCGGGTGTTACCGAGTAAACAATCTGAGTCAAAATAATAACGCAAAGTAGTTATATGAGTGAAAATCACGGCATTATTGCCATAGTGCCCGCCGCCGGAGTTGGCGCGCGGATGCAATCTCAACACCCTAAGCAGTATTTGCAATTACAGGGTAAAACCGTGCTGGAGCACAGCCTGAATAAGCTTGCCAAAGTGGCGGCGGTAAAGAGTATCACCGTGGCCATAGGCGCCAATGACGCGTATTTCGCCGAGCTGCCCATAGACTCTCAATTTGTGAACACCGTTATTGGCGGCAAAGAGCGCGCCGATTCCGTACTTGCCGCCCTAGATGCCCTTGAGGCAAATCCACCCCAGTGGGTGCTGGTGCATGATGCCGCCAGGCCCCTGGTGAGCCCTGCCGATATCGAACGTTTAATTCATGAGTGTCAGCACCATGGCGAGGGCGGCATACTGGCGGCCAAGGTGCGCGACACCATAAAGCGTGGTGACAGTCATGTGCAGCAAACCATAGAGCGCGAGCATCTTTATCAGGCGCTGACGCCGCAGTTTTTCCCTTATGCCCAATTACGCCAGGCATTGCGTGATGCCTTAACCTGTGGCGCCACCATTACCGATGAAGCCTCGGCGATGGAATGGGCCGGGCACCCGGTGCGTTTAATCGCCGGTCGCAGCGATAATTTTAAGTTGACCACCCCAGAAGACTTGCAACTTGCCGACTTCCTGTTAGGGCAACAAATGACGGAGATTTTATGATTCGAATAGGCCATGGTTTTGACGTACATAGTTTTGGCGGTCATGGGCCGCTTACTATCGGCGGCGTAAAGGTCGATTATGAACAAGGTTTTATCGCCCACTCAGATGGCGATGTGGCTATTCACGCCTTGTGTGATGCCTTGCTAGGCGCCATGGCACTGGGCGATATAGGCAAGCATTTTCCCGATACCAGCGAAGAATTTGCCGGCATCGACAGCCGTATTCTGCTGCGCCGTGTTATGGCCGAGGTGCATGACCGCGCCTTTGTGGTGGCGAACGTCGACCTTACCATAGTGGCGCAAGCGCCAAAGATGCGCCCGCATATTGATGCCATGCGCGCCTGCCTGGCGGCGGATCTGGCGGTCAGTTTAGATCAGGTTAATGTCAAAGCCACCACCACGGAAAAGCTCGGTTTTACCGGGCGTAAAGAGGGCATTGCCGCCCATGCGGTAGCGCTTTTGGTGCAGCAACCATGAAGCAAGAGCCTTCAACCTCCGAGCAACAAGCATCGGAGAAAAATGACCCATTAGCCTCGCTGCAGTATTTATACGGCAAGCCGACCGCCACGGCGGTGTTTAAGCGCCTGCCGGAAGACTTTATGGTTGATGAAGAGCTGGGCTTTGAGCTTGATGGCAGTGGTGAGCATGTGTGTTTGCATGTGATCAAGCGCGGTATCAATACCGTTAATGTGGCCAAGAAAATCGCCAAATTTGCCAAGGTAGCGCCGCGTGAAGTCAGCTACGCCGGACAAAAAGACCGCCAAGGTGTGTGCTCGCAATGGTTTAGCGTGCCCGTGCCAATTAAACAGGAGCTCGACTTTAGTGCCCTTAACGATGAGCAAATCTTTGTCGCCAAACAAGTGCGCCACGGTCGCAAGCTGCGTACCGGCTGCCATAAGGGCAACCGTTTTACCATAGTGCTGCGTGAGGTGAGTGAGCCACTGGCTGTGCTTAGCCGTATTAATGCGGTGCGCCAAGGGGTGCCGAATTACTTTGGCGAGCAACGCTTTGGTCACGATGGCCATAACCTGGTGATGGCCGAGCGCATGTTTGCCGGCGAGCAGATCCGCGACCGCAAACTAAGGTCTATGGTGATCTCCGCTGCCCGCTCTTATATTTTTAACCAGATAGTCAGCCTGCGCGTGGCCGAGCATGGTCTTGCCAAAACCCTGCAACATGAAGTCTTTATGCTCAGTGGCAGCAACGCATTTTTTACCGATGCCATCACCCCACAAAACATTACTCGATTGGTGGAAGGCGACATAGAGTTGTCGGCTCCCTTGGTTGGTAAGGGTGATAAGGGCCTGGTTGAACAAGAGCAAGATTGGTTGCAGCCTTATCAGAGCTGGTGTCAGGGTTTGGCGGAGATAGGTTTAAAAACCGAGCGTCGCATGCTGCGCTTATATCCCGAGAATTTACAGGTGAAAATGCCCACGAGCGACTCGATTGAGCTGAGCTTTTCTCTGAAAAAAGGGTGTTTTGCCACGGCGTTGTTACGAGAATTGGTGGATTACCGCCAGTGCGAAAACAGTATTGCAAGGAGTCAGGATGAAGATATTGCTGAGCAATGATGATGGCGTACATGCCAAGGGCATAGCGACCCTGCATCAAGCATTAAAAGAGATAGCCGACGTTGATGTGGTCGCCCCAGATCGCAATTGCAGCGGCGCCAGTAACTCGCTCACACTAATGAATCCATTGCGGGCGCAAAAATTAGAAAATGGCTTTATCAGTGTTAATGGCACGCCCACTGATTGCGTTCATGTGGCCCTTAATGCGCTCTTGCCTGAGCCGCCGGATCTGGTGGTGGCCGGTATTAATCATGGTGCCAATTTAGGGGATGATACCTTGTATTCGGGCACGGTCGCCGCCGCTACCGAAGGGCGCCATATGGGTCTGCCAGCCATTGCCGTGTCCCTGGTTGGTCATGACTGTATACACTTTGAAACCGCCGCCAAGGTGACGGTGGATATAATCAACAAGTTGCGAAGCCATCCCTTACCCAATGATCAAATCATCAATATCAATGTTCCCGATGTGCCTTACAGCGAGTTAAAGGGTGTTAAGGTGACCCGGTTAGGCGCCAGACATAAGGCCGAAACCATGACGGTACAGCGTGACCCTTGGGGTCGTGTCGTGTATTGGTATGGCTCTCTTGGGCCTGAGCTGGACGCAGGTGAGGGCACTGATTTTGAGGCAGTTCGCCAGGGCTATGCTTCGGTCACACCATTGAGTGTGGACATGACAGCTAAAGAAAGCATCGCCCCTTTACAGCATTGGTTAGCGGAGCTGGAAAATGATCACTAATTATCAGCGTAGCGCCGGCTCCTTGGTCAAGCTTTTGGCTCAAGAAGGTATTAGCGATGAGCAAGTGCTAGAGGCGATGGCGAAAACGCCGCGTCATCTGTTTATCGATGATGTATTGCAACATAAGGCTTATCAAAATACTGCTTTGCCTATTGGTCAGGGACAAACCATTTCTCAGCCTTATATTGTGGCGCTGATGACCCAGATATTACGCCAGCATGGGGTGCGCGATAAGGTGCTGGAAATTGGCACCGGCTCGGGCTATCAAAGTGCCATACTGGCGCAGCTGTTTGACAAGGTGTATTCGGTGGAGCGCATCAAGGCCCTGCAATGGCAGGCGAAGCGACGCTTACATAAGCTCGACTTGTATAATGTGACCATGAAACATGGCGATGGCTGGAAAGGCTGGACCTCGCAAGCACCGTTTCAGGGCATTATAGTGACCGCCGCAGCGACAAGCGTGCCGCAGCAGTTGCTGGAGCAGCTTGATGAAGGTGGAGTCATGATAATTCCCATTGGCGATGCAGAGCAAAAATTGATGCTGTATACTCGCTGCGAAAATGAGTTTAAACAACAAGTCATAGCCGATGTACGTTTCGTACCCTTGGTGCCTGGCGATATAATTTAAGGATATTCTTTGCGCCTTTTTACTGCTTTGTACGACGCCGCGCTGCGTTGGGCAAGACACCGCCATGCTGAGCGTTATCTTGCCGGAATGAGTTTTGCTGAATCTGTAATTTTCCCCGTCCCACCGGATGTTATGCTGGCTCCCATGTGTTTGGCCAAACCAAGCTCGGCCTGGCGCTTTGCCTTGTTGACTACCTTGGCCTCGGTGATCGGTGGCATTCTGGGATATGCCCTGGGATATTGGCTGTTTGAACCTGTGGTCGAGCCCTTGATAGCTTCCATGGGGTGGCAGGATAAGTTTGATCATGCCTTGGCCTGGTTTAAGGAATACGGTATCTGGGTGGTGTTTATCGCCGGCTTCTCGCCCATTCCCTATAAGGTCTTTACCATAGGCGCTGGCCTGTTACAGATGGCATTTCTGCCGTTTTTACTGGCCTCGGCCATAGGTCGTGGAGCGCGTTTCTTTTTGGTGGCAGCGCTGATGAAATGGGGCGGTGCGCGCATGGAAGAAAAGTTGCGCCAATATGTAGAAGTTCTAGGCTGGCTTGTCGTGGGCCTGGCAATCGTTTTATATTTAGTACTCCGCTAGCTAATGGAAGGGCGCTGCATGAGTTTCAAAAACACCAGTTTATTGCTGCTGGTTTCTTTTGTTATCAGCGCCTGCTCCTCCCGTACTGGGCCAGCACCCGTTTCCTCCCTGGAAACTGGTCAGGCCAAAGTGACACGCAAAATTCACATAACCGGTGAGCACTACCGGGTGCAAAAAGGCGATACCCTCTACGCCATTGCGTTTAGTGCAAAAAAGGACGTTCGCGAAGTTGCGCAAATAAACGGCATTAAACCTCCCTATACCATTTATCCTAATCAACTCATCTATCTAGAGTCGCAGTGGCTAAAAAAGAAAAAGCGCGAAAGATACCTTAATTCGAGTAAAAAGCCTAGAGAAATAAGACAAAAAACAGGCGGAAATTTCAAGAAAGAGGTTGCTAAGCCGGTGCAACGGGAGTATGTTCAGAATGCAACTAGTAAAAAAAATGTTAGCAAATCGTCAGGTTCTGCTAACAAACTAAAGTGGAAATGGCCCACCCAGGGGAAAGTAACGCAAGGTTTCTCCAACCGTGAGAATGGCTTCAAGGGATTGCAAATAGCGAACAAAAAAGGAACGGCTATCTCGGCAGCGGCAGACGGTGTGGTTGTTTACGCTGGAGACGCGCTCAGGGGATACGGTAATTTAATCATAGTGAAACATAATGATGATTATCTTAGCGCCTATGCGCACAACTCGCGTTTACTAGTAAAAGAAAAACAGGATGTCAAAGCTGGGCAAAAAATAGCGGAAATGGGCAGTACCGAGTCTTCTATCTCTGCACTTAGGTTTGAAATAAGGTATAGAGGTAAGGCGGTCAATCCGGCAAATTTTTTACCCTAGCTCGACGGGCAATAAGAGTAATTTAGTGTAAGGATATATCTGAATTACACGGGAGGGTATTCTGATGGGTCAAACCGTAAAACTAGAAAGTACGCATGACAATAGCAATGATTCGGACGTTCTCGATGCGCCAAAAGAGGAGCTTCTTGAGGAAGTTGAGGACGACAGTGATGATGAATTGTTTGCCAAAGACGACAGTGTCAAAAACCTCGACGCCACGCAATTATATTTAGGTGAAATTGGCTTCTCGCCGCTGCTCAGCGCCGAAGAAGAAGTTTATTTTGCCCGCAAGGCCCTGCGCGGTTGTGAAGCATCACGTAAACGCATGATTGAAAGTAACCTTAGGTTGGTGGTAAAAATTGCCCGCCGTTACAACAATCGCGGCCTGGCACTACTGGATTTGATCGAAGAGGGTAACCTGGGTCTGATCCGCGCGGTAGAAAAGTTTGATCCGGAACGGGGTTTTCGCTTTTCAACCTACGCCACCTGGTGGATCCGCCAAACCATAGAGCGGGCCATTATGAACCAAACCCGCACCATACGCTTGCCTATTCACGTAGTAAAAGAACTTAACGTTTATTTACGTACCGCCCGTGAACTGACTCAGCAATTAGATCATGAGCCCACCGCCGAAGAAATCGCCGAGCGCTTAGATAAACCCGTGGAAGACGTAACTAAGATGTTGCGTTTGAACGAGAAAATTTCTTCCGTCGACACCCCTATCGGGGGCGATAATGACAAGGCTTTGCTCGATATTATTGCCGATGAAAAGGGCCGTGGTCCGGAAGGAGAAGTGCAGAATAATGATATTAATAATCATATTGTGCACTGGCTCGATGAGCTTAATCCCAAACAAAGGGAAGTGCTGGCACGTCGCTTCGGCTTACTGGGCTATGAGCCTTCTACATTAGAAGATGTTGGCCGTGAAATTGGCCTCACCCGTGAGCGGGTACGGCAAATTCAGGTGGAAGCACTGCGTCGTCTTAAAGACATGCTGCAGCATGAAGGTCTCAGTACCGAAAGCCTGTTCGAACAAGTGTAGCAACTTGAGTGATAACAAAAAACGCCGCTAAATTAGCGGCGTTTTTGTGTTTTTAGATGGTCACTTTACAGCGACTTTAAATGATACAGGGCATCGAGCGCCTGACGAGGAGTAAGCTCATCGGGATTGATCTCACCGAGCGCCAATTCCAGAGCGCTGGGCTCGGGCTCAGGGGCTAATAGCTCAAGTTGATTTGTACCATGGCCGTTTGCTTGGCCGTTGCCATTAGCCTTTAAGGCTGGCTGTTGCTCCAACTGTTTCAGCTTGCGTTTGGCGTTGGTGATCACCGCCTTGGGCACGCCGGCCAATGCTGCTACCTGTAGGCCGAAGCTCTTACTGGCCGGCCCTTCTAATACCTTGTGCATAAAGGCTATGGTGTCGTTGTGCTCAATGGCATCCAGGTGCACATTCACCAGCCCAGACTCTTGCTCCGCCAGCTCTGTGAGCTCGAAATAATGGGTTGCAAACAAGGTCTTAGCATTAATCTTATGGGCCAGATAATCCGCCGTTGCATAAGCCAGGGATAAGCCATCATAGGTGCTGGTACCGCGGCCAATTTCATCCATTAATACCAGGGAATGCTCACTGGCATTATTTAAAATGGTGGCGGTTTCCGTCATCTCCACCATAAAGGTTGAGCGCCCGGAGGCCAGATCATCACTGGCGCCAATACGGGTAAAAATACGGTCTACTGTGCCTATCTCGGCACTTGCCGCGGGCACATAACAGCCGATATGCGCCATTAGCACGATCAACGCAGTTTGGCGCATATAGGTAGATTTACCGCCCATGTTGGGGCCAGTTATCATCAACATGCGACGCTGATTATTAAGTTCTATGGGGTTGGCGATAAAGGGGTCGCGCATCACCTGCTCAACCACTGGATGGCGGCCTTCACAAATGCTGATGGCATCGCCTTCATCGAGCGCCGGCTTGCAATAGTTCAGGGTCAGTGCCCGCTCGGCAAAGTTATTAAGTACATCGAGCTCACTCAGGGATGCCGCTAAACGCTGTAAGCGCTCCAAGTGTGGCGCTATTAGTGTGAATAACTCTTCATAAAGCTGCTTTTCCAGTGCCAGAGCCTGAGACTGGCTGCCTAATACCTTGTCCTCATGCTCTTTTAACTCGGGAATAATATAGCGCTCGTTATTTTTCAGGGTTTGGCGACGAATATAATGCGCTGGCACCAGGTGTGAGTTGGCGCGGCTAATATCGATATAAAAGCCATGTACCTTGTTGTAGCCAATTTTTAAGGTGCTGATCCCAGTGGCTTGGCGCTCACGCTCTTCCATGGCTTCGAGTACATCTGTGGCACCCTGCGAGAGGTTGCGCCAATGGTCGAGCTCTTGGTTATAGCCCTCGGCAATTACGCCGCCGTCGCGAATAAGCACCGGCGGGTTATCGATAATGGCGTGCTCCAACAAGTGCAAAAGCTCATCGTTGGGCTCACAGGCGTTGGCGATTTGTGCCAGGCGTCGTTGCGAGGCGGTGCTAAGCATACCCTGTAATTCAGGCAACTGTTGCAGCGCCGAGCGTAACCGAGATAGATCCCTGGGTCGGGCGTTGCCGAGCGCCAGACGGGCAACGATACGCTCGATATCGCCGACATTGCGCAGCAGGGGATGCAGCTCAAGGTGCCAGCCCTGATCGATCAGGGTTTCAATGGCATCAAGGCGTAGAGTCAGCTCTTCACGGCAGCGTATTGGGTTATGAATGCGGCGCTTAAGCAGGCGCGAGCCCATGGGTGTGGCGGTTTTATCTAAGATAGCCGCCAGGGTGTTTTCTATCCCGCCGCCAAGATTTTGTGTCAGCTCCAGGTTTTTACGAGTGGCACTGTCGAGCACCACGGCTAGGCTGTCTTGCTCCAGACTAATGGCATTGATATGCGGTAATGCGGTGCGCTGAGTGTCTTTTACGTATTGCAGCAAGCAGCCGGCCGCCACTAGTCCCAGTTTGGCATCATTAACACCAAAACCAATTAAGTCTTGAGTGCCGAATTGCTGGCACAGAGACGTGATGGCCGTGTCCAGGTCGAACTCCCATTCCGGGCGACGGCGCATACCCTTGATATGCTCAATAAGCCTGATATCGCTGAAACTTTCCGAATACAGCAGTTCGGCAGGGTTAAGGCGTTGCAGGGTCGATTTAAAGGCATCGGCGTCGGCACACTCGACGATATTAAAACGCCCTGAGTTGATATCCAGATAGGCCACACCAAAATAGTCGCCAGTGCCTTGGCAAACACTGACCAGCAAGTTGTCCTGACGTTCGTTAAGCAGGGCTTCGTCGGTGACCGTGCCCGGAGTGACAATACGCACTACTTTGCGCTCAACCGGACCCTTGCTGGTGGCCGGATCGCCAACCTGCTCACAAATGGCCACGG
The DNA here is from genome assembly GCF_038739665.1 of Pseudoalteromonas qingdaonensis. NCBI lineage: Bacteria > Pseudomonadati > Pseudomonadota > Gammaproteobacteria > Alteromonadales > Pseudoalteromonadaceae > Pseudoalteromonas > Pseudoalteromonas qingdaonensis. The sequence continues at coordinate 25,396 of NZ_JBCGCU010000018.1, forward strand.
ATTCGCCAAGCTGCACCAGGCGGGCTAAATAGTTTTCTACCGCATGATAGGGCACGCCCGCCATAGGGATAGGATCGCCACCGGCTTTGCCGCGATAAGTCTGCGAAATATCTAATAATTCTGCTGCGCGAATGGCATCATCGAAAAACACTTCATAGAAGTCCCCCATGCGATAAAAAAGTAAAATATCGGTATGTTCTGCCTTAATGCGCAAGTATTGCTGCATCATGGGGGTTTGTTGTTTTATATTATCTTCACTATAGAGATTTGCCGACATGCACTCACTCGAATAAGGATGGTTATGAACTTACAACAAAGGTTTACTGCCAATACACAAACCCTTGCCGCGCAACTGGGCGTTATTTTAACGGATAAGCAGATGATGATCACTACCGCTGAGTCCTGTACCGGCGGCGGCATCGCTTATGCCATTACCGACACCCCGGGAAGCTCCCATTATTTTGCCGAAGCCGCGGTGACTTACAGTAACGAAGCCAAGCAAGAGCGCCTTGGCGTATCAGCGCAAACCCTGGCCCAATTTGGCGCCGTCAGTGAACAAACCGTGGTGGAAATGGCACGCGGTGCAGCCCATACGGCGCAAGCAGATGTCGCCGTGGTGACCTCTGGCATTGCCGGTCCGGATGGCGGCAGCGATGATAAGCCGGTGGGGTTAGTATGGTTTGCCGTGTACTTTGATCAGCAGGTCTATACCGAAGAGCGCCATTTTATGGGGGATCGCGCCTATGTGCGCGAGCAGGCCATTAGTCACGCCCTAGACATGGTGGTAAAAATTTTAGAATCTGCTTGATACTGTAATTTCATACAGTATACTAAGCTTCATTAGGTCAAGCGTTAATACCAAGCATAACGAGCTTGGCGGTCAATGATTTTGGAGAAAACAATGAACGATAACAAGCAAAAAGCCTTAAGCGCTGCGCTTTCACAAATTGAGCGCCAATTTGGTAAAGGCTCAATCATGAAGCTAGGCGACAGCCAGGCTTTGGACATTGAAGCCATTTCTACTGGCTCACTGGGGATTGATATTGCCTTGGGCATTGGTGGTCTACCAACCGGTCGTGTAGTGGAAATTTATGGTCCGGAATCATCGGGTAAAACCACATTGACCTTACAGGTTGTTGCTCAAGCCCAGCGCCAGGGTAAAACCTGTGCTTTCGTTGATGCCGAGCACGCCCTTGACCCAGTTTATGCCGAGAAACTTGGTGTAAATGTTGACGAATTACTTGTTTCTCAGCCAGATACCGGTGAGCAAGCGTTAGAGATCTGTGACATGCTGGTACGCTCGGGGGCCGTTGACGTAGTTATAGTCGACTCGGTAGCCGCACTAACGCCAAAAGCGGAAATTGAAGGCGATATGGGTGACAGCCACGTTGGTTTGCAGGCCCGTTTGATGTCGCAGGCACTGCGTAAGCTAACCGGTAATATCAAGCGTTCAAACACACTATGTATTTTCATCAACCAAATCCGTATGAAAATTGGTGTAATGTTCGGCAACCCGGAAACCACCACAGGTGGTAACGCACTGAAGTTCTATTCATCGGTTCGCCTTGATATTCGCCGCATCGGCTCGGTAAAAGACGGCGATGAAGTGGTAGGTAACGAAACCCGCGTTAAGGTAGTGAAGAACAAGGTAGCACCGCCATTTAAGCAAGCCGAATTTATCATCATGTATGGTGAAGGTATCTCTAAAGAAGGCGAGCTTATCGACCTAGGCGTGAAGCACAAGCTGATTGAAAAATCAGGTGCCTGGTATAGCTACAATGGCTCGAAAGTAGGCCAGGGTAAGTCGAACTCGATTAAGTTCTTAAAAGAGAATGTCGAGATTGCCAATGAGATCGAAGGCAAGCTACGTGAGATGCTACTGCTAAAAGCCACCATTAAGCCGGAAGAGGGTGAAGTAAACTCGCTTGCCGAAGAGATGGATGCCGAATAAGGCGTAAAGAATAAGAGTAGGTAAAACCAGCCCTTGGGCTGGTTTTTTTATGCCTGTTTTTAACGTTAAAAACAAAAAAGCCGCCGCCTCAAAAAGGCGACGGCTATTCTAATACTAAGCGCAGTTAAAACGCATATTTAGCTGAGAACTGCAGACGGTCTAGGTCGCCATCCTTACCGCTTTCGGTTTCACGCTCGGCGTGCTTAAACTCGACCCCGAAGGTGAGCTTTTTCACTGGTGAGTACAGCAGGTTAGCACTGTAGCTTACGCTGCTTTCGGTGGGATCGCCGCTATACGCAAGCAAGTGAGTATTGTTATCGGCGCTAAAGAAAGAATACAAGAAGGTGGAGCGCAGTTGCTCGTTCCAGTGGTGCTGATAGCCGATAAAGCCTGAGGTAGAGTCGATGGCATCCAGGCCATCGCCATCATAAACGGCGCCATGGGCCACGTTTAAGCCAATATAACGACCCAGACCCTTACCATGGGTCAGCATAAATTTAATGCTGTCTTTACCCAGGTTATAGCGACCAGAAACACTGACACCATAAGAGGTTTCGTCTTCATCGGCGCCGCCTTGCTTATAAGTAAGCTGGCGCGCTAAACCGGTGACCACGATTTGTCCCCAGTCGGCGTTGTGGTTATAGCGGGCGGTGAAATCCGGCACGCTGGCATCGTCGGTTTCGACACGGGCACCGTTAACCGTAATGGTGCTTTCCGGGTTTTCAACGGAGAAGGCCCAGTTACCTACGCTGTAGCGTACCTGTGCTTGGCGGGCAAACACTGTACCTTCTGCCGGGCCGACGAAATCCAGGGTTTCCGGCAGGGCAGAAACGTTTTGGAAGTTTGACCAAGCCTGACCAAAGAGCCAGCCATCATAGGTGATATAGGCTTGGCGAATGCGCGGAGAGTAAGAGTTGGTCACGCGCTCGTTACCGCCAATAGAGGCGATAAAATCCAGCTCTATCTTGGTATCTATGTTCTTGCCGTTGTCTAGTTTGGTGCTGGTACCAAAGTTAAAACGAGATTGGCGCGCATGCATATCAAACACTGCATCGCTGCCATCATCATCGCCAACCGGCGTGGTGCTGGGCACATAAAAGTCGCGGCCAATGCTGTCGCCGGAAATGGTTCCCGCGGAGAAGTCACTCCACATGGCATCAAGCTTTACATAGCCGCCGTAGCTGACTTCTGTATTGCCTATGGTGGCAGCCTGAGCGCTACCGATTGCCGTACATACCGCAACTGCAGTCAGTGTTTTCATCATTAATTTTTGTCTTGTCATCATCTTATCCTGTTGCAAGCTAGCTCAGAAAAAATGGTCCTTGCTGGCTTTTTAGGCAATTATCTATTGGTCGTACGACTAAGGTATAGCGAGCGATAAGGATGAAGCTTTTTCTAAGAGAAGCGGAGGCTAAGGATGCCTCAGTAGGCTCTTATTTCGCGCCATGTTTGGTTGGTGTTGTGGCGAAAATAGTGCGGTTTATAAAGATTTTATACTAAGGTCTAATACTGCAAGACGTGGCCCTGGGTAATGCTGTGGGCAGGCCTAAAGGCAACAAAAAATATGGAGACGGTTATGTCACAGAACATTTATCCGGTTTTTGAAAACATCAAAAACAACGCATTAGTCGATAACGAAAAATACCAAGCTATGTATCAGCAATCTATCGACGACCCAGAAGCATTTTGGGCCGAGCACGGCCAGCGTCTAGATTGGTTCACCCCTTATTCAAAAGTTAAAAATACCTCATTCGATAAAGGTCATATCAGCATTAAATGGTTTGAAGACGGACAACTAAACGCTTCTTACAACTGTATTGACCGCCACCTTAAAGATAAAGCCGATAAAACCGCGCTGATTTGGGAAGGGGATGACCCGAGCCAAAGCGAGCACATCAGCTATCAGCAGGTTCATGATGAGGTTTGTAAACTGGCCAATGGCCTGCGTAAGCTCGGCGTACAAAAGGGCGACCGCGTTGCCATCTATATGCCGATGACACCACAAGCTGTCTACGCCATGCAGGCTTGTGCCCGTATTGGTGCAGTGCATTCCGTGGTGTTTGGCGGCTTCTCACCTTCGGCCATTGCCGACCGTATTAAAGACAGTGGCGCCAAGGTGGTGATCACTTCTGACGAAGGTCGCCGCGGTGGTAATTGTGTTCCGCTTAAAGCCAATGTGGATGAAGCTGTGAGCCAAGCCAGTGTCACTACTGTTGAGCACGTGATTGTGCATCAGCTGACCGGTGGCGAGGTGCAGTGGAATGATGTTGATATTTGGTGGCATGACTTGGTTGCAGACTTACCAAGCACATGCGAGCCGGAAGTGATGAATGCCGAAGACCCGCTCTTTATCCTTTATACCTCGGGCTCGACGGGCCAGCCTAAAGGTGTGGTACACAGCACAGGTGGTTACCTGGTTTACAGCTCCATGACCCACGAATATGTGTTCGACCTGCATGAAGACGATATCTACTGGTGCAGCGCCGATGTGGGTTGGATCACAGGTCACAGCTATATTGCTTACGGCCCTATGGTGAACGGCTGTACTCAGGTTATTTTTGAAGGCGTGCCTACTTATCCAAGCGCTGGGCGCATGGGTGAAATTGTTGATAAACATCAGGTTACTATTTTATATACAGCACCGACTGCCATTCGAGCACTTATGGCTAAGGGCGATGAGCCTACCGCCAGCTCAACGCGCACCAGTTTGCGTATACTGGGCTCTGTGGGTGAGCCAATCAACCCGGAAGCCTGGGCCTGGTACTATGAGCGTATTGGTAACAGCCAGTGTCCTATCGTCGATACCTGGTGGCAAACGGAAACCGGCGGCATCATGATCACGCCATTGCCGGGCGCTATTGATATGAAACCAGGCTCGGCAACCAGACCTTTCTTTGGTATCGCTCCTGCGTTATTTGACGCTGAAGGTAATACCCTTGAGGGAGCCGTGGATGGCAACCTGGTTATTCTTGATAGCTGGCCGTCGCAGGCACGTACAGTGTACGGCGACCATGAGCGCTTTGAGCAAACCTATTTCTCTGCTTATCCGGGCGTGTACTTTACCGGTGATGGCTGTCGCCGCGATGAAGATGGTTATTACTGGATCACAGGTCGTGTAGATGATGTACTGAACGTGTCTGGTCACCGCCTAGGTACGGCAGAAATTGAAAGTGCACTGGTTGCCCATGAGGCCGTGGCCGAAGCGGCTGTGGTGGGTTATCCGCACGATATCAAGGGCCAGGGTATTTATGTGTATATCACCCCTAACGAGGGTGTGGTGGTGAGCGACGAGCTGACTAAAGAGGTGCGTAACTGGGTTCGTAAAGAGCTTAGCCCTATTGCCTCGCCGGATATGATCCAATGGTCGCCGGGCCTGCCGAAAACTCGCTCGGGTAAGATTATGCGCCGTATTTTACGTAAGATCGCTGCAAATGAGCACCAACAGCTGGGAGATACCTCAACTCTGGCCGATCCAAGTGTGGTTGATGAGCTCATTGAAAACCGCTTGAATCGTTAATTAATCGTTAAGAGCTTGATTAAAGAACGATTCTAAACGTAGACTATCGGCTATTACCTTAGGTAATGGCCGATTTTTTTAGGAGCGCAGCATGAGTCAGTTTTTAATAGCGGACGATCACCCATTATTTCGAGAAGCCCTGAAAGGCGCGCTGACCAAGCAATTTGAGCCCTTGGAAGTGTTGGAGTCGGATACCTTCGATACCACCTTGGCGGTGCTTGATAAGCATGAAGACCTGGATATTTTGCTGCTGGATTTACATATGCCGGGCAATGGCGACTTGTACGGTCTTATCCGTATTCGCGAAGATTATCCGGATTTACCCATAGCCGTGGTCTCTGGCAGTGAAGACCTGCAGGTAGTATCTAAGGTTATGGGTTATGGCGCCATGGGCTTTATTCCCAAGTCGTCATCGGCGCAGGAAATCGCTGACGCCATCAATGAAATTCTTGAGGGCGAAGTTTGGTTGCCTGCGGATATCAAAGACAAGGTGGAAGGCATCAGTGGTGAAGATAAGCAGCTTGCGGCCCAGGTTGCATCATTAACGCCACAGCAGTATAAGGTTTTAAGTTATTTACACGAAGGTTTGCTCAATAAGCAAATCGCTTATGAACTGAATATTTCCGAGGCCACGGTGAAGGCGCATATTACCGCCATCTTCCGTAAACTCGGGGTGTATAACCGTACTCAAGCGGTACTTATTGCCTCCAAGTTGCAACTTGAGGCCATGGAAAGCCAACAATAATCAAAAAATAAGGCTAACAGGCAAGGCCAGGAGTGCCTTGCCAGCAAGTGCAGCTTTAATCAAAGACGACGGTGCGGTTGTCATTAACAAAGAGCTTATGCTCGGCGGCCAGCTCCAGCGCCTTACAAAACACCAGCTTTTCCACATCCCGCCCTTTTTTGGCCATGCTTTCGGCGCTGTCCGCATGGGTGACATTAGTTACCTGCTGCAAAATAATCGGTCCTTCGTCGAGCTCATTATTCACAAAGTGGGCGGTCGCGCCTATGATTTTTACGCCGCGTTCAAAGGCCTGATGATAGGGCTTGGCGCCAATAAAGGCGGGCAGGAAAGAGTGGTGAATATTAATAATGCGCCCGGCAAATCGGGCAACAAATTCCGGGCTTAAAATACGCATATACTTGGCCAGGCCAATCAAATCCGGATTGTATTCGGCAATTTTATCGGCCACCAGGCGGTCATGCTCGCTGCGACTTAGGCCTTCATGGCTAATGCAGTGAAAGGGCACATCAAAGCCCTGTGCTAGGGGTTGTAAGTCCGGGTAGTTGGCTACCACCGCCAGCACCTCGATATTCAAGGCCTGCTCAAAACACTTTAATAATACCCCGCCAAGGCAATGGGCTTCCTTGGTCGCCAACAAAACCACCTTAACTGGCTCGTCGCCATGGAGCGAGAGTATGGAGTTACTCGGTAAAATAGCTTCTAGCTGAGCCTCCAGGTCGATATTGCTAAAGTCGCCATCAAGCTCGGTACGCATAAAAAAGCGGCCATGGGCCTTGTCGACAAATTCATTATTGCGGGTGATATTGAGACCATACTCAAAGCACAGGCCGGTGATCTTGGCGATTAACCCTTCTTGGTCCGGGCACTGCGCCAGTAAAACCTTTTTCATTACTCATTCCTGTTGGTGTTAGACGAATTGCCATTATGCTCAGGCTCCTGGCGTAATGGCAATGGTACTTTTTCATAAGGAATGATTTAGCAGCGCCTTTAATTTCGCGGGCTTAACCGGCTTGGAAAGATAATGCACACCGGCATTTTTTGCCGCCAGCTTTAACTGGTCATCGCGCACTGCAGTGATCAAAATAGCCGGTATCTCTTTGCCTCTTAGGGCGCGGAACTTTGCTATCAGGGCCAGGCCATCATCACCTTCACCAAGCTGGTAATCCATAAAGATAATATCGATATTGGTGTCGCTCTCGATAACAGCCTGCGCTTGTTCAGCGCCTTGACAACCATGGCAGCGGGCGCCCCATTTGCTGAGCAGATGACGCATGGCTTCGATATTGGCGGCCTCATCATCGACCACCAGCACATCATAATGAGATTGAGCTGCAGCGCTGGTTGCCGGAAGGCTGGAACCTTGAATTCGAGCCAGTGAGCCGTAGGGCACTTCAACCTTAAAGCAACTGCCCTTGCCGAATTGTGAGCGCATGGTCAGGGGATGAGACAGCAGCTCGGCCATACGCTTAACCACCCCAAGTCCAAGGCCGACACCCTTGTTGTCGCCGGACTCAACGCGGTAGAAATCATCGAATATTTTTTGCTGCTCGTGATCTGTAATGCCCAGACCCGTATCCCACACTTCTATGCTGAGATGGTGTTTACGGCGGCGACAGGCAACCAGCACCTTGCCGCTTGGAGTGTATTTCACCGCATTGGAAACCAGATTCTGAATGATGCGGCGCAGATAGGTGGTATCGCTGTGAACAACTTCATTGCTTGAACGCAGGGTCAGTTTCAGGCCCTTGTCAGCGCATAAAATAGCGTATTCATTGACCAGGGGCGTAAGAATATCGTCGATATGAAAGTGGCGCGGCGTGGGCGACATGGCACCTTGGTCGAGCTTGGCAATATCGAGCAGGGCAGACATCAGGTGCACAGTGCTGTCTAGGCTATCACCGAGCTTGGCCAGGCTATTGGAGTTGTGGGTGCTTAGCTCCTGCTCGTCCATGGACGCCAGATACAGACGTGCAGCATTGAGGGGCTGGAGAATATCGTGGCTGGCTAGGGCGAGAAAGCGGGTTTTACTGTCGTTAGCATGCTCTGCTTCTAGTTTTGCCGCATTTAGCGCCTGCTCAATTTGCTCTCGGCTGGCGATTTGCGCCTTAAGATCCTGGTTCATGGCGCGCACTTCCTGGGTCCGCGCTTCGATGCGGTTTTCCAAGTCCATATTGATCTCTTCCAGGGCGTTTTGTGTTTCCATGTGCGCGGTAATATCAGAAAAACTGGTCACAAAGCCGCCGTCCGGCAGCGGGTTACCAATCATTTCAAACACCTGGCCATTGCGTCGATGACGAATAAAGTGATGGGGGGTGCCGTTACGCAGGTGTCGCACCCGTTTTTCCACATGCTGTTCTATTTCGCCGGGGCCGCATTCACCGCGCATGGCGTTATAGCGGATCACCTCTTCTATGGGTTGGCCTTGCTGTAGAAAGCCGTCGGGGTAGCCAAACATCTGCGCGTAGCGCTTGTTCCAGGCCACCAGATTAAGGTCCTTATCGACCACGGAAATACCATGACTGAGATTTTCTAACGAGGTAAACAAGAGGTTTTGGTTAAAGCGCAGCGCCTGCGTGGTTTCATCGAAAAAGTTGACCACTTCCTCAAAGGCCAGGCGTTTGCCGCTGGCCACGGTTTGGATCAGCGCTTGTGCCGAGGAGGCGCCAAGCACCCCGGTCAGGGCACGCTCGCAATAGGCGATAAATTCATTGGTTGGTCTGGCGTTGTTATCGTCTATATCTTCGCTCAGGCTGTAATGAGCCAGCACCTGGGTACTGCGCTGGGCGCCGAGGAAGGTTTGCAGCAGCACTTTAAAGTCATACACAGTGGCATCAACATTCTTATTCAGGCGCTTGGCAAAGTTCAGCTGCTCCATGGGATTAACAAAAGCAGCGGCCTGAATGCGGTCGATAAGGCGCTCCTGAGCCCCTAAAGAGAAGCTGATATAGCAGCAGATATTGGCGAACAGGGCAATTAAGGTGCCCTGGGTGATCAGGTTTTGCTGGGCACCGCTGTCGAGCGCCGTGGTGGCGCTCATAATGGGGATGAGCAGGAACAGGGTCCAACATACTACGCCAGCGGTCAGGCCCGCATACACGCCATAGGCATGGCCCTTACGCCAATACAGGCCTCCAACTATGGCCGGCAGTAACTGGGTAACCAAAGAAAAGGCCACCAAGCCCATGGAGGCCAAGGTTTCACCATGACCAAAAACCTGCTGATAGAGATAAGACAGCAGCAATATGGCGCCTATGGTAAAGCGTCGCACCAGTAAGATACGCGAACGGTAGCCGGTGTTGATATGGCTGCGGCGGAACTTACGCTTAAGTAACAGCGGCAGCACCACATCATTGGAGATCATGGTGCTCAGGGTCAGGGTCGCCACTACTATCATGGCGGTGGCCGCCGACAAGCCGCCGATAAAAACAAAGGTAGTCAAAATACTGTGACCGCTGCTTAGCGGCAGTGCCAATACAAAACTGTCGGCGCTATGGCCATGGCCAATTTCCGGCATTATGGCGGCGCTGGCGATGGGAATAATCATCAGCGCAATAAGTAGTAAATACAGGGGGAAAGCCCAGCGCGCCGTGCGCAGATGGCGGATATCCTGGTTATCAACCACGGTAACATGAAACTGGCGTGGCAGGCAGATGATGGCCGCCGCCGCCATCAGGGTCTGGCCGATAAAGCCAAAGCTCAGCACCTGGGAGTCTTGCCAGTGCTGCCATACGGTATCAAGAGAAACGCTCTGGGGAAGGCTGTAAAAGGTATATAAAGCGAGACCGGCAACAAAGACCAGGGCAATCAACTTAACCAGGGATTCAAAGGCCACAGCCAGCATTAAACCGGAGCGGTACTCGGTCACATCCACCTTGCGAGTGCCGAAGAAGATGGCAAACACCGCCATGATCAGCGCCCCGCCCAAAGCCAGCACAGGGCCTGATATCTTGGAGTCTCCCGACAATAAGATAAAGCTGCTGGAGAGCGCCTTAAGCTGCAGAGCGATATAGGGAATGGTGGCCATCAGGGCGATAAAGGTAACTAGAATTGCCGTTCGCTGCCGTTTGCCGTAGCGCGCCGAGATAAAGTCGGCAATGGTGGTGATATTTTGCTTTTTACTGACCAGCACCAGTTTGCGCAGGAAGCCCTGAAAGAAAACAAATAATAAAATAGGCCCGAGCAAAATAGGCAAGTAGTTCCAACCATCGTTGGCGGCTGTGCCCACCGAGCCATAGTAGGTCCAGGAGGTACAGTAGATCCCCAGCGCCGATGCGTACACAAAGGGGTGATGGCTGATGTACTTGGCCCAGGGCGTGGTTTTATCGCCCCAGTTGGCTAACCAAAACAACACGGATATATAGGCCAGAGATACAAGAATTAAAGCTAAGGTCATGGTGCAAGGGTTATTTTTATAAGTATCCCTACCATAGCAAAAGCCCATGGCGAATAGCAGTGCTTTTGTCGCGCACTCGCATGCGACTAAGGGTTATTAGACTAATGTATAAACCTCAAAAAATGCCGTGACAGCCATTTTTACAATCGATCGAATCTTTGTTATCTATATGTTTTTATTGGTTATTTTTGATTTTGCCTAATTCCCCTTTTAAAGGTTAACTTTTTGTTACGACTAAGGTCTGAATTTCCTCTTGGCTAAGCATTGCTAGATTCAAAAGTGATGATAACAACCGTTCATGCCCTTGGGTATGATGTAAAGGGGATACAAAATGGCTTTTAAAGATGATGAACACGCTAAGGCCTATTGGAATGAAAACCTCAGCCTGGTATTTAAATTACTGGTGGTGTGGTTTGTGGTTTCTTTTGGTTTTGGCATTTTGCTAGTCGATGTACTCAACGAAGTACGATTCTTTGGGTTTAAACTGGGCTTTTGGTTCTCGCAACAAGGCGCAATTTATACCTTTGTAGCTCTTATTTTTGTCTACGCATACAAAATGAATGCGTTAGATAAGAAATACGGCGTAGACGAATAAGGAGCACAATGATGGATGTTCAAACGCTTACTTTTTTAATTGTTGGTTTGAGCTTTGCGCTCTATATCGGCATTGCTATCTGGGCCCGTGCCGGCTCAACCAATGAATTCTATGTTGCCGGTGGTGGTGTACCGCCTTTGGCTAATGGTATGGCCACGGCCGCAGACTGGATGAGTGCAGCCTCGTTTATTTCTATGGCGGGGATCATCTCCTTTGCCGGTTATGACGGTGGCGTATATCTTATGGGTTGGACCGGTGGTTATGTACTACTGGCTCTGTGCCTGGCGCCTTATTTGCGTAAATTCGGCAAGTTTACTGTGCCGGACTTTATCGGTGACCGTTACTACTCTCAAGCGGCCCGTGTGGTAGCTATCTTCTGTGCCATCTTTATCTGCTTTACCTATATTGCCGGGCAGATGCGTGGTGTGGGCGTGGTATTCTCGCGTTTCTTGGAAGTAGATATTGAAACCGGTGTATATATCGGCATGGTGATCGTATTCTTCTACGCCGTACTTGGTGGCATGAAAGGCATTACCTATACTCAGGTTGCTCAGTACTGCGTACTGGTATTCGCTTACCTGGTTCCGGCTATCTTTATTTCCTTGATGATGACAGGTCACCTGCTACCACAAACCGGTTTTGGTGCCACCTTGTCTGACGGCTCAGGCGTCTACCTGCTTGATAAGCTAGATGGTCTCAGTGGGGAGCTCGGGTTTTCCCAGTACACCGAAGGCTCCAAGAGCATGATCGACGTATTCGCTATTACCGGCGCCCTGATGGTCGGTACCGCGGGTCTGCCTCATGTAATCGTGCGTTTCTTCACTGTACCTCGCGTTCGTGATACCCGTATCTCGGCGGCCTGGACCCTGATCTTTATTGCCATCGTTTATACCACGGCTCCGGCGGTTGCATCATTCGCTCGCGTGAACATGATTGACACCATTAATGGTAAAGACGGCAGCGGTACCTTGTATGAAGATGCGCCGCAATGGATTAAAAACTGGGAAAGAACCGGTCTTATCACCTTCAACGACAAGAATGAAGATGGTCGTATGCAGTATTCAGCGGGTAAGATTGATGATCCAGCCAGCGCCAATGAAGTGAATGTAGACCGCGATATCATGGTACTTGCGAACCCTGAAATTGCCGACTTGCCAGCCTGGGTAATTGCTTTGGTAGCCGCCGGTGGTATTGCCGCTGCACTATCGACAACCGCGGGTCTGCTATTGGTTATTTCAACCTCGGTTTCTCACGACTTGTTGAAGCGTACCCTTAAGCCGGATATCAGCGATAAACAAGAGCTATTGGCGGCGCGTTTAGCGGCCATGATAGCCATAGGTATCTCTGCTTACTTCGGTATTAATCCGCCAGGATTTGTGGCCTCTGTGGTTGCCTTTGCCTTCGGTTTAGCGGCGGCGAGTTTCTTCCCGGCCATTATTATGGGGATTTTCTCAAAACGCATGAACAAAGAAGGTGCCATTGCCGGTATGGTAACGGGCATAGGTTTTACCGCCGCTTACATCATCTTCTTCAAGTTTGTAAGCCCAGAGCTAAACAGCGCCGAGCATTGGTTATTCGGCATCTCACCTGAAGGTATTGGCCTTGTGGGTATGCTGGTTAACTTCGTGGTAGCTGCTGTGGTACAACGCATGACAGCGGAAACCCCGGATGAGATCAAAGAAATGGTTGAGGGCATTCGTAATCCTAAAGGTTCAGCTGCGGCCCATGCACACTAAGGTGCACTAACTAAATTTGCAGTTCACAAGCCCGACCTTAGACCAAGGTCGGGCTTTTTTTGTTGTTAAATAGGTCCTAGATTTAGTCTTGTTACCACATGTGTTTAGGACGTGGACTATGAGTGCTCAGCATCAGGATATTATTGACTTTGTCACCCAGCAGGCGCCATTTAATGCCTTGCCAGACTCTGCCTGCGATTATTTTACCCATCATTTAGAGGTAATTTATGTCACCCGGGAAAATCAGCATCAATGGCTGGACTCCGCTTATCCCAAGTTATTTTTACTACGCAGCGGTGTGATTGAGTTGGTGGCTGCCGACGGCGAGCCTATTGCGCGCCTCACCGGGGGCGACTATTTTGGTTATCCCTCCTTGCTTAGCGGCGAGAGTATAAAAAACCGCATCGAGGTGAAGCGTGAAGCCCTGGTCTATATGCTCTCGCAAGCGGACTTCGATTATCTGCGCCACGAATATAAGGCCTTTGAGCAATATTTTGTCCGAGCTCATTCAAACCGCCTTTTGTCGTCCAAGTATCAGCACCATGGCGATAGTTGGTCGGAGCGCAAAATTGCCCAGTTAATGACGCGCCAGGCCATTACCCTGACCCCGGATGCCAGTATTCGCCAATGCGCACAAACCATGAGCGAGCATAGAGTGTCTTCCATTATGGTGACTCAGGGGGAGGGCCAGGAAGCGCGCTTAATTGGCGTGGTCACCGACCGGGATTTACGCTCGCGGGTGCTGGCCAAAGGTGTGGACCCACAGTGCAGTATTGCCGAAATCATGAGTGTTGATCCCAAGTTTATTTTTGAAAACAATCGAGTGTTTTCGGCCATGCACCTGATGCTCAAACACAATATTCACCATTTGCCGGTGCTTAATGAGCTGCATCAGCCGCTCGGCATGGTCACCTCTACCGATTTGCTGCGCCAGCAAAAAAGCGACCCGGTGCAATTGATTGGCCGTATTTATAAGGCCAGCGGGGTTGCGGATTTAAAACGCTACGCTCAGGAAGTCCCCGAGCTACTTGAGGGCTTTGCCTATCATATTGATGACATCAGTTTGATTGGCAAGTTACTCAGTGGCATCAGTGATGCCCTGACCACGCGTTTAATTCAATTGTTTCAGCAGCGCCACGGCGATGCCCCAGCCCGCTTTAGCTGGATTTGCTTTGGCTCTCAGGCCCGCGAAGAGCAAACCCTGCACTCGGATCAGGATAATGGCCTGCTCTTGCCCAATGGCTTGGATGAAGAGCAGCTCGAGTATTTTAAGGACATGGGGGAGTTTGTTTGTCAGCATTTGGATGTGTGCGGTATCAGGCGTTGCCCCGGCAATATTATGGCCAGCAATGCCGCCTGCCGCCTGAGTCTGGGTGGCTGGCTTGATAAGTTTGACCGCTGGCTGTCCAGTCCGACGCCGGAGGCCATGCTTAATTGCAAGATTTTCTTCGATATACGTTTTATCAGTGGCTCGAGTGATTTGTTCGCTACCTTTAGCGAGGCCTTATCGGCGCTTAAACCCGATCAGTTCTTCTACCGCGCCCTGGCCAGTGAGTTAAATCTAAACTCTGTGCCCATAGGCCTGTTTAATCAACTTAAAACCGAGGCCGATGCCGAACGCCATAAATACATAGACTTAAAACACCGTGGCATAGTGATCATCAATGATATTGTTCGCCTCTATGCACTGCAGGCCAATATTCGCCATGCCAGTACCTTGGAGCGCCTTGATGCGCTTAGTAAAACTCAGTGGTTGTCGAAAAAAGATATTTTTGATCTTAAGGATTGCTGGCGCTATCTCACCCAGTTGCGCCTGCGTGCCCAGCTTGATAACGAGCCGCTGCCCAGCAACTGTATCAATCCCGATGGCTTGACCTCTCTGGAACGGCATCAATTAAAAGAGGCCTTTTATCTGGTGCGTCAGGCACAGCAGGCGGCGACCTTTAAATTTGCCCGCGGGAGTCTGTAACCATGACCTATTCCTGGTGGCAGCAAGTGAAGTCGCAGCTGGGGTTCGATCCCCATGGCCTGTCACAGCCTTGGACCAGCCACAGGTATGTGGTGGTGGATTTGGAGTTAACTGGTTTAAACCCCAGGGAGCATGAGGTGGTGTCGCTGGCCTGGGTGGTGATAGAGCAGCAAAGCATTAAGCTCAGTCAAAGTGGTCATCTGCTTCATCAAGGGGTGTCGGAGTTGGCGCAATCGCCTATTTACCACGGTATTACCGCCGAGCGTTTGCAGCTTGAGGGGTTACCCATGGCACAAATACTGGAGCGCTTTGGCGGTGTATGCGCCGACAGTATTTTGGTGTTTCACAACAGTTTGCTTGATACCCGTTTTTTGCAGCGGGTCTGCAAAGAGCACAAGGTGCAGTTACCTCGCATCGCCTTGGATACCTTGAAAATTGAGCAAAGGCGCTTGGCACGTCAGGGCTCGGATATTGCCTTTGATGCCTTGTCCTTGGAAGCCTGTCGATCGCGTTATGGCTTAATGTCGCATACGTCCCATGATGCGCTCAGCGATGCCTTGGCCACCGCCGAGCTGTTTTTGGCTCAGGCCAACCAGATCAGTAAGCGTGAACCCGTGCCTTTAAGCGCCTTGATCACGGCTGGGTGATCTCTGGTAGTTTGTTTTCCTGCCAGCCTAACCAGTCGCCTTCAAGATGATATACCTGTTTAAAACCAAGCTCTTGCAAGGTGCTTATCGCCATGGCTGCGCGGCGGCCGCTGCGGCAATAAACCACTATGGGGTGCTCTTTATCTAGCTCGGCGGCATGATCCGCCAGCACATTATGGCTGATGTTAACGGCCCCCTTGATATGCCCTTGCTGATATTCTTCACTGGTGCGCACGTCCAATAACTGCATTGGCTCGGCATTAAAGCGGTCAACCAAGAGTTGCTGCGCAGCTATATCTGTTGCTTCGCCTTGTGCCATACTTAAAGGCGAGCAAAAAAGTGCGATTGCGGCGATAAGCGCCGCGCCGGTGTTTTTCATCATATATCTTCCCCTTGTAACTAAAGCGCCTGAGCGCCGTTTATTCCAACCTACTGCTATTGCAACCAGCTTAATGTTTTAAAATTGCGGCTGCTGATAACCATAGCATAACTTTTTGTCGGTCTGAATTGTGTTTTTGCACGTCGCGAGGCCCACTTATTTCGTGCTATCATTGCCGCCATTTACTAAGTAATGCAGGCTGATCTTTGAGGTTGGCTTTGTTATATTATTACAATTATTTATTGTGTAGAGTGAGTCGTCGTGGCCGAAGTCAGAGCTAGGGTCCATTTAAATGTGGGCAAAAAAAGTGATATTCCTGCGGAAATCGCATCTTTTAGTGGGTTAAAAGATGGTCAGGAACATGTTGCCTTAATTTTTAACCAAGCGGATGAGCAACAAACGCCTCTAATCCGTATGCACTCAGAGTGCCTGACCGGCGATGTATTTCACTCCAGCCGCTGCGATTGCGGCGAGCAGCTTAATGAAAGCATAGAGCTGATGCACGAGCAGGGCGGGGTGCTGCTGTATCTACGCCAAGAAGGGCGCGGCATTGGTTTATACAATAAGCTCGATGCCTATGTGTTGCAGTCTCAAGGCATGAACACCTATGAGGCCAATAATCATCTTGGCTTTGCCGATGACCTGCGGGATTTCTCCGATGCTGTGTTAATGCTTAAGGCGCTTGGCATTAGCCAGGTTAAGCTGATGACCAATAACCCCAAAAAGCTCGATGCCTTGCGTAACAATGGCATAGAAGTTAAAGCCGTGGTTGGCACCCATGCACATATTAAGGTGGGGCAAACCGGCAATCAGGCGTACCTGGAAACTAAAATAGCCCATGGTGCGCATATGCTGGATATTAAAAAAATTAAGAAATCATAAGCGCAATACGCAAAAGGAAGATTAGTCATCATGTCGATAGAAATACGCGTGCACAAAGCCGGCGCGGGAGCCAGCTGGTATAAAGCTGGTTTGGATATTTTCCAACGCCAGCCGTTTATTTTTATGTTTATGTATTTGTTTATGGCCGCCGTGGGCATGATGAGCTTTGTTTTGCCGCTGCTAAAAATTCCGGCGGCCTTGGCTACACCGTTTTTATTGGCCGGCTTTTATCAGGCTGCCTTGCGCCGTCAACAGGGGCATAAGGTTGCCTTTGCCGATATTCTTAATGTGTTTTCCCAAAAGGGCAGACGTATGCTGCTGTTTCGTGTGGGTCTCTACCAAATGGGCGCGGCTCTGCTGTTAGGCATGGTGAGCAGCTTGCTATTTGCCGATGCAATCGCTGTGCTTAGTCAGCCGGATATCGACCCGCAAGTGGCGCTGCAAGAGTTAGCGCAAAGTTTCTCCTTCCCCGCGGTAGCCCTGATCTTAGTGCTATTTAGTATCTATTTGTGTGCTTTTGCCTTTGCCGTGCCCCTGGTTTATTTTGGCGGCCATACGTCAATGTGGGAGGTAATGAAGGCCAGTCTGTTGGCGTTTTACTGTAATATGGCAGCAATGACGGTTTATGGTCTGATCGGCGCCGCTCTGATGCTGGTCTGTGCGATTTTGTCTCTTATTCCTCTTCTTGTTGTTATGCCGATTTGCTACATTAGCTTATTCATCGCCTTTCAAGCGATATTTATGCCGCAATTACAGCACCATGAAGGTGAAACAGCCACAGTGGATAGGGCTCAAAATGAGCAGGCAAAGACGCAGGAATCACATTCTTCCGATGGCCGGTTTGACGCTTAATGGATGAGCGCGAACAGCAAAAACAAAAGAATTATGTGCTCTGGTTACTGGGGCGCCAGGAATACAGCCGCAGGGATTTGCAGCGTAAATTGCAGCAACGTCAGGTACCAGAGGAGTTTGCCACTAAGCTGTTAGACTGGTGCGAGCAACAGGGATTTTTGGACGACAACCGCTATTGCACCAGCTTTATTCGCCGGGCAATAGATAAGCGTCACGGACCGCGCCGTATTTGCGCCGATGCTCAGCAAAAGGGTCTGGATAAAGACCAGGTCGCTGGGGCCTTGGCAGAAATGGACATCGATTGGTTCGAACTGGCTCTCGAGGCCTACCAGCGCAAATTTAAGGCGCTGGGAAAACAACTAGATTATAAGGAAAAAGCCAAACGTATTCGTTACTTAACGGCGCGTGGCTTTGACTACCAACAAATAGAATTTGCACTTGCAAGTGAAGCGACAGACGAGTGAGAAAAACGCAATGCAGCATTTGACGACCGCACAGCTAAGACAGAAGTTCTTAGATTATTTCGCCAAACACCAACATCAGGTGGTGCCTTCGGCTTCTTTGGTGCCGGGCAATGACCCCACCTTGTTATTTAACAACGCTGGTATGGTGCCTTTTAAAGACGTGTTCCTGGGTGCTGAAAAGCGTCCTTATACTCGTGCCGCCAGTGCTCAGCGTTGTGTTCGTGCCGGTGGTAAGCACAATGACCTGGAAAACGTAGGTTATACCGCCCGTCACCATACCTTCTTTGAAATGCTGGGTAACTTCAGCTTTGGCGATTACTTTAAAGAGCAGGCCATTGCCTTTGCCTGGAAGTTTTTGACCGAAGATCTGCAACTGCCAAAAGAAAAGCTGTGGGTGACGGTTTTCACCGAAGACGACGAAGCCGCAGATATTTGGATTAACCAAATTGGTGTGCCTAAAGAGCGCGTGTCACGCATAGGTGCAAAAGATAACTTCTGGTCTATGGGCGATACCGGTCCTTGTGGTCCTTGTTCAGAAATCTTCTATGATCACGGTGAGGAAGTCTGGGGTGGTCCTCCGGGCACGCCAGAAGAAGATGGCGACCGTTATATCGAGATCTGGAACCTGGTATTTATGCAATTTAACCGTCACGCCGACGGTACCATGGAACCATTACCTAACCCATCTATCGACACAGGCATGGGTCTTGAGCGTATTGCCGCTATCTTGCAAGGCGTACACTCAAACTATGAAATCGATCTTTTCCAGGCCCTGATCAACGCCGCCGCTAAGGTGACTAACGCTCAGGATATGGAAGACAAGTCGCTGCGCGTAATTGCCGACCATATTCGCTCATGTGCCTTCTTGGTACTTGATGGTGTTATGCCTTCAAACGAAGGTCGTGGTTATGTATTGCGTCGTATTATTCGTCGCGCTGTGCGCCACGGTAATAAGCTGGGCGCCAAGGGCACCTTCTTCCATAAAATCGTGGCCGAGCTGGTGGCGCAAATGGGTGACGCTTACCCAGATCTTGCCAAGAAACAAGCCATTATCGAGAAAGTATTACGCATCGAAGAAGAGCAGTTTGGTAAAACGCTTGAGCGTGGTCTGGCGATTCTTGAAGAGCACCTAAGCACCTTGGAAGGGGACGTGATCCCGGGGGATGTGGTGTTTAAGCTTTACGATACCTATGGTTTCCCAGCGGATTTAACCGCGGACGTAGCGCGCGAGCGCTTTATGACCATAGACGAGAAGGGTTTCCAGGAGTGTATGGATGTGCAGCGCAAAAAAGCCCAGCAAGCGGGCAAGTTTGGCGCCGATTACAACACTCAATTACGCTCTGATAAGTCGACTGAATTTAAAGGCTATGATGCTGAGCAATACAGCGCCACGGTAGTGGAAATGTTTGCCGCCGGTGAGAAGGTCAGCCTGCTTAACGATGGCGAAGAAGGAATAGTGATCCTGAACCGCACTCCGTTTTATGCCGAGTCTGGTGGCCAGGTGGGTGACACAGGTGTGCTGGCAACGGCAAACGGTCAGTTTATCGTTACCGATACGCAAAAACTGGGTAATGCCTTCGCTCACCACGGTAAGGTGGTAGGTCAGATTGGTGTGAACGACAAGGTGGATGCGCGCATCGACGGTGAGCGTCGCGACCGCATTAAGAAAAACCACACCGCGACTCACCTTATCCATGAAGCTTTGCGTCAGGAGCTAGGTGAGCACGTGAACCAGAAAGGTTCATTGGTACAAGCGGATCGCCTGCGCTTTGACTTCTCACACTTTGAAGGTGTGACGCCAGAGCAATTGCAGCGCATTGAAAAGCAAGTGAATGATGAAATTCGTCATAACTTCGCACTGAAAACCGAATTGATGGCCATAGATGCCGCCAAAGAAAAAGGCGCCATGGCACTGTTTGGTGAAAAGTATGATGATGAAGTTCGCGTTGTTAGTATCGGCGACTACTCAATTGAGCTCTGTGGTGGTACTCACGTGGCGCGTACCGGTGATATCGGCTTATTCAAGATAGTTTCTGAAGCGGGTATCGCTGCGGGCGTACGTCGTATTGAAGCTGTGACCGGTGCCGATGCTATAAATCATGTTGCGGCGCAAGAAGAGAAGCTAACGCAAATCGCGGCGCTATTAAAAGCGGACAGTAGCAATGTGCTGGACAAGGTTCAAGGCCTGCTAGAGCGCTCTAAGGGCTTGGAAAAGCAAGTTAGTCAGCTTAACGATAAGCTTGCCAGTGCCGCTGGTGCCTCGCTGCTAGACGGCGCTAAAGACATCAATGGCGTTAAGGTATTGATTGCTAATGTGGCCGGTACACAAAGCAAAGCCCTGCGTGGCATGGTTGATGACCTGAAAAACAAAATGGGTTCGGGCATTATCGCTCTGGGTGTTGCCGATGGTGACAAGGTGAGTTTGATCGCCGGTGTGACCAAGGATCTAACCGGTCAGTTTAAGGCCGGTGAACTGGTTAACCATATGGCTGCTCAGGTTGGTGGTAAAGGTGGTGGTCGTCCCGATATGGCTCAGGCCGGCGGTACACAACCAGAACACCTTGACACTGCCCTAGCCAGTGTTGAGGCCTGGGTGAGCGAACGCGGTTAATAGCGGGCTGTATTAAACACAGTGGCGCTTTTAGTCCAAAAATTCGGCGGCACCTCGGTTGGCTCTATTGAGCGGATTGAGGCGGTCGCCGATATTATTATTCGTCAACGGCAACTCGGGCATCAGGTGGTGGCTGTGGTTTCGGCCATGTCCGGGGAAACCAATCGCTTGTTGGCCTTAGCCGGTCAAGTGGATGACAGACCCAGTACCCGAGAACTCGATGTGCTGGTCAGCACCGGCGAGCAGGTCACAGCCTCGCTCTTGTCCATGGCGCTGATCCGCCGCGGTTATCCGGCGGTAAGCCTGCTCGGCGATCAGCTGGGTATGAATACCGACAACCTCTTTACCAAGGCTCGCATACTGGATATCGACACACGTCGTCTGCGCCAGGAGCTGCAGCATGGTCGTATCGTTATTGCCGCCGGTTTTCAAGGTCGTGATAGCGAAGGCAATATAACTACCCTAGGCCGTGGTGGCAGCGATACCTCGGCGGTGGCCATTGCTGGGGCGCTTAACGCTGAAGAATGCCAAATCTACACCGATGTTAATGGTGTCTACAGTACCGACCCCCGCGTTGAACCCAAAGCGCGACGCCTTACCAGCATTGGCGTACCAGCCATGTTGGAGATGGCCAGCTTAGGGGCCAAGGTGCTGCATATACGTGCCGTTGAGGCGGCAGCCCAATACCGAGTACCTCTGCGAGTATTATCCAGTTTTGACCCCGACCAGGGCACTTTAGTTTTAAGCGATGAGGACGAGCCAATGCCACAGCAAAATGTCTCGGGTATTGCCTTTAAAAGGGAACAAGCGCTCATTTTTCTAAATAATTGTGACGCAAATCCTGCGACTTTGGCGAATATACTAGAGTTGTTGGCCCATAAAGGCATAGAAGTCGATGTTATTAATCAAGTTAATCAAAAAGTTGGCAAAGTAGACTATGCTATAAGTATACCCAGCTTAGAGTTGCGAGAAGCGCTTGCTGCGTTATCAAATACCGACCAATTTGCGGGCGTAAATATCACCATTCGGGACGATTTGGCCATGCTTTCTTTGGTGGGTGTGGGTATAAAAACAAATGCATCGATAAGTAGTCAGTTCTTTCGCGTTTTTGCTGACGAGAATATTGAGGTATTTATTGCTAGCTCTGGAGAGATAAAGCTTTCGGTGCTGATCGAACGGCCATATTTAGAGCTTGCAGTGAGGGCACTACATGCGACATTTGGCATGGCAGATGAATAATTAAGCAAAGTTTTTCTTACTTTTATACTAATTATTCATTAAAATGCTTTTGACGGAATTTTTGATTAATTTGGAATAATGGGAGCAAGAGAATGCTAATTCTTACTCGTCGCGTTGGCGAAACCCTGATGATAGGTGATGAAGTCACGGTTACAGTATTAGGTGTGAAGGGTAACCAGGTACGCATTGGTGTGAATGCACCTAAAGATGTATCTGTACACCGTGAAGAAATTTATATGCGAATACAAGCGGAAAAATCGGGTTCATCGAATCCGGGTAATGAGTAATACCGTAGATCACTGAGCCACTTTTAAAGTGGCTTTTATTTTTTCTGGGCCAGTATAAATTCCCTTACTTGGTCATTTAATATGGCGTTACTCAGATAATGGCGATAGCCCTTATTGGTCACCAAAACCACGCCTTTATCTGTGCTCACAGTCTTGCTGATATTTGTCCAAGCTAAAGCGCGGGTTTTACCGTTTGCCGCGGTGCTGATCCCTTGCTCATCGATTTTTAGTTCAACCTCGTGACCGGCGGCGCGAGAAATGCGTTGACGGGCTACCCACCAGGCCTTTTGATAGCGATACGCCACCATTTCTAACAAGGCCAAGGCAAATAAAAAATAGCCTACATAGTTGTTTTGTAGCTTTAGTATGCTAAATAGGGCGAGGGCAACTAAAAGCAGGATTAAAGCATATTTGGGCTGTTTGCGATTGCTCAATGGTAACGATTGCTCGTAGCTTTCGAGGAAGTAGTCTTTGTCTAAGATGTAAGTGGTGCTGTAGTTCATATTCGCTCGCTTAAGCCACTGCAAAGTAAGGGATGTTATGCGTATTTTATTCTTTATGGCGGCGCTGTTTATAAGCTCGGCCAGCTCGGTCCACGCCGCAGCGCAGCAATTTTTAGTACTGGGTGATATGCCTTATACACCCATTGACGAGGCCTTGCTCAGTGCCCCCGATGGGCAATTATACCAAGCGGTGCAGCAAACCCCACATCTATTTATGGCCCATGTGGGGGATTTAAAATCTGGCTCCCTGCCTTGCACCGATGACTTGCTGCAAAAAAATTATAATCTGGTGGCGCAATTAACCCGTGCGCCCTTTGTGTATACGCCCGGTGACAATGATTGGACAGATTGTGACAGGCCTGCTCTGGAGCCTGGTTTCGATGAACTAGAGCGTCTTGCCTATATTCGAAAACACTTTGCGCAATCCCAACTCTCCCTGCCTGATTATCAAAGGCAGCAAGAGCAGTTGGAAAATCAGGCTTGGCGTATCGATGGCGTACAGTACCTGACCCTGCATGTGGTGGGTACCAATAATGGTCGCTCGCAAATACTTAAAAGTTTGCCACAAAGCGCTATTGCCGCCGCCGAGCGCCGCGATAAATACAATATGCAGTGGCTTGCATCCGAGCTCGAAGGCGATGTTAACGCTGCAGTGATCTTTATGCAGGCGGATATCTATGCCACCAATAATTATGGTGCACCTTGCACACAGAAGTTACAGCAAGATTGTGATGCACTAGCACCGTATCGTCAGCACCTGGATACCCTGGCCGAGCAAGTGGCGTTTCCCATTTTACTGGTGCATGGTGATACTTCAGAATTTTGTTTCTCGCAGCGCGAGTCCGGGTTATGGCACCTCAATGCGCCGGGTGATTTTCGGGTATTGGATATTGCCAAGGTGAAAGTGCAGGATGTGTTGGCGGAACCTTTTGTGGTCAGTACACTGACTCACTCTGGTGCTATCCCTAAGTGTAAGTAATAAAAAGCCGCGCTTAAGCGCGGCCTTGGGATGCAAAGCCGAGAGTTTAGAATTGGAAGCGAACGCCCAATTTAAACTTACGACCCAGTACGTCATAGCTACTTGGGAAGGTGTTACCTGAGTTAAAGCTGGTACCACCTGCCTCGCCACCTACAACAGGTGGATCTTTCTCGAACAGGTTATCCACGCCCAGGCTGGCGGTAATATTATCGGTGATATGATAGTTGGCATAGAGATCGAAGTAGCTGTAAGAGCCGATACTACGGAATTCCTCATAGTAGTCATCGATAACCACTGGCTCAACATCTATACCATCCATATAGCGCCATTGTAGCGACAGGGTAAAATCATCCATGGCCCAGGTAGTACGCTGTACCGCACGTAGTTCGGCTAAAGGATCACAGCTGGTGCTGTAGTAACCCTTACAGTCGATCACTCGGGCCGTATCCGAGCTTTGCGACTCCTGAGTCAGATACTTATTAACTGTACCTGAGAATTGTAACTCACCCCAATCTTCCATCGGCCAGGCAAAGTTAAAGCCAAGCTCTATACCTTCAGCGCGGAGGTTTTTAAGGTTAGTAGTAAATTGCTCAATACCAGCCCCGGCAACGGTTAAATCACCGCCGACACGTTGGATCTTGGCACATTGTTCGGCATCGCCTTGTTGATAACAGGCATCAAGGATTTCCTGCGCTGAGAACTCGCCGATAATATCGTCGATATCTATGTCGTAGTAATCCAGACTGATGGTGAAGTTTTCCAAGGTATCAAACTCAGGAGTCCAGACAACACCCGCGGTGAAGGTACTTGCATCTTCCGCTCCCGGTGGGTTAGCTGGATCACTTCCGGCAATCACCTGTACCTGACCTGAGATAACATCCTGCACGTTACCTACTTGAGCTGCTGTCATGCCGGTAGACTCACATAACGCCTGTAAAGTTGCGTCTATATTACCTGCATTGGCTACAGAGCAAGGATCGCTCCCCGCGTTATCCAAACCTGTTACTACAGGAGCGGCGATTTCACCCACGTTAGGAGCCCGCGTTGCTTGTTGTTGCATCACCCTCAGCAGCACAGAGCTGACCGGACGCCAGTTAACGCCTAGCTTCCAAGTTTCGTTTGAGCCCACGGTATCGTAATCGGCCCAGCGGAAACCAAACTCAACATCCAATGTTTCAGCAAAGGCCATACCATCGATGACGGGTAGATAACCTTCAAGGAAGAACTCATCAACGCTAAATCCGCCCTCTATGGGTAATTGGTTACCACCGGCACCGCCTTGGCAGCTGGCTGGAGCAAGCTTCAAACACTCATCTGGCTCAAAAAGGCCTTTTTCCTTACGGTACTCGTAGCCGAAACTCATGGCTAAAGGCGCACCGGCACCTGGGATTTCGATAAACTCCACCGGACCATTGATGGTTGCGGTAGCGATGCGCTGGCTGTATTTCTGTTGCTGTAGGGCAATAGCGGTCGCATAGCCGGCCATTTCATCGGTAATGGTACCGAAACCACCAAAGAGGTTGATGGGCACACAGGTGGCATCGCCATTCAAACAGGTCACACCATCGGCGGTATCTAAGGCGTTTTGGATGTTAGTCAGGTTGGTATAACCGCCACGTACCGTGGTACGGTTTGACTCGCCGTATTGGAAACTTACATCATATTGCCAATCGTCAAAAACGTAGCCATTCACACCGGTAACGAATTGGAACAAGGAGGTATCGTAACGCTCGGTACGCGCACCTAACTCCAAGGTACGGCGACGCAGCTGCACGGTGAGATAATCTTCTTCATCCACTACACCATTGCCGTTAACGTCATCCCAATTGCTCTCATCAAGTAGTCCGCCGGACAAGGCGCCATTACCCGCATCTATCATAAATTGGCGTGCTTGATCGCCAATCAATGGGTTAAACAGGGGGAGGTTAAATGCCGAACCAAAGGTGCCCGAGGGCGCTACCTGGGTATCAACCGAGATAGAGCTGTAGGTGAGTGATGAATAGACTTCATGCTCTTCGGTCAGGTTATAGCGTGCAAGCGCGGTACCCGAGTAACGCTCAGAAGGAGTTTGGTAGAAGTTATAAGGGTTGAAGTTAAATACACTACAGGTATCCGCTGCAAGCGTGCCATCGTTTCTAAATTGTCCCGATGCACTGGCACCACCACCCACAATGGCAAAGCGTGTTGGAATTGCCGTTGTTGAACCGCCGCTTTCTACCGAGTTAGGTGCTTCACACCCAGCTGGTGCCGGGATAGGGGGCTCGCCATTTAAGAATTGCGCATAGTTGGCACCGTCGTCTGTGTTTATGCCTAGTAAACCAAGAGGGCGGTCGCCCAGGCGGATTTCCTTACGTTTGGTCCAGTCTAATGACAGCACCACGTTACCGCGATCATCTGCCAGGTTTGAACCTATGGTTAGTGAGATATTGTCTTTATCTCCGTCATTGTCACCGGTTTCCTGATGCGAAGTATTTAAGGCGATACCCTCAAAATTCTCTTTAAGGATAAAGTTTACCGCACCGGCGATAGCGTCCGAGCCATATACAGCAGAAGCACCACCTGTTACCACATCGATGCGTTCGACCAGAGCCGCAGGTATTACCGATGTATCTACCTCACCATTGTAGTTGTAGGGAAGCATACGGCGGCCATTGACCAGGATAAGCGAGCGCTCTGAACCTAGGCCCCGCAAATCAACGGTTGCAGCACCGGCAGAACCATTGTTCACGTTACTGCCATCACCTGGAATGGTGGATGGCAAGGTACGCAATACCTGCTCTACTTCGGGCTCTTGTTGAAAAGCAAGTTCTTGCTCACCGATGGAGGTTATGGGGCTGGCCGATACGGCACCAGGTTGACGGATACGACTGCCGGTTACGGCAATTACTTCGATATCTTTGTCGGCCTCTTCTTCACCCGCGGCTTGCGCCTGAGGGGCAATAAAGGCCATAGAGGAAATGCTAACGCCGAGCGCGAGTTGAAGCGCCAGCGCAAGTCTGGATTTTAACATTGTATTTCTCCCTAGTTATTAGATAGTTCTAATACTTCAGGGACAATCAAACTTCGGTTGTTCCTACTAGCGCAATAAAGCTTAGACGCTGAAAGTCAATAGTGCCAAGGGCTTTAGTCATATTGGTGTAAAATACTTGTTTCAAATTATCTTGGTCTTACCAATTAATCTAATGCTTGATGCGTTTAGTCCAGTCAAATCAGGTCATATCCAGTAAGTATTATTAATCATGGTTATATTCGATATTTTAATCGCATATATTCGTGTTTAACTTGAATTATCTCTTTAAGTAACTAGTTTTAAAGCCTATTAATAGCTTTAGAATGAATTTTAACATTGGTAATACCAATTTACACTGTGTGGACATTTCACTTTTATTTGATATGGTGTTGATTATGTGTTTACCAAAATTAACAAAAGTGCACTGGAGTGAGGATGAATATTACAGCACTGATGCTTGAAGCAGCGGGATTAATGGTCACCGGAATGCTGGTAGTTTTTATGTTTTTGCTGCTGCTTATTGGCGCTTTAAAGCTGATGTCGCATTTTCTGCAAGAAGATCAGTCGACAGGGGCGCAGTTATCGACAAGCAAAGGGCCAATCGCACAGGGCATACCTAAAGCCCATATCGCAGCCATTGCCGCAGCGGTTCACCAGTATAGAAAGCAATAATAATAGGGGGCACAGAATGTCAAAATTACATTTAACAGAGCTGGTATTACGAGATGCGCACCAGTCTTTACTGGCAACGCGTATGCGTTTGGACGATATGTTGCCCATAGCCGCCAAGCTGGATCAGGTGGGATATTGGTCCGTTGAATCCTGGGGGGGCGCCACCTTTGATGCCTGTATTCGTTATCTGGGTGAAGATCCTTGGCTGCGCATTCGCGAGCTTAAAAAGGCGATGCCAAATACCAAGCAGCAAATGCTGCTGCGCGGACAAAACTTGCTGGGTTATCGCCACTATGGCGATGATGTAGTGACCAAGTTTGTGGAGCGTGCGCACGCCAATGGCGTTGATGTGTTCCGTATTTTTGATGCCATGAATGATGTGCGCAACCTGGAAACGGCCATTAAGGCCGCGGTTAATGTGGGCGCTCATGCCCAGGGCACGATTTCCTATACGGTATCCCCTGTGCATACCTTGGATATGTGGTTAACCCAGGCCAAACAACTTGAAGATATGGGCTGTCATTCCATCTGTATTAAGGATATGGCGGGATTATTAAAGCCCTATGATGCCCATGAGTTGATCACCGGATTAAAACAAACCGTGTCCTTGCCCATCGCCATGCAATGTCATGCTACTACGGGCTTAAGCACTGCCACCTATCAAAAGGCCATAGATGCGGGAATTGATATGCTCGATACCGCAGTTTCCAGTATGAGCCAAACCTATGGCCACAGTGCCACCGAAACCATGGTTGCCATAGTTGAAGATACGCCAAGAGATACGGGCTTAGACTTGGGGCTGTTAGAAGAAATTGCTGCCTATTTTCGCGATGTACGTAAAAAATACGCTCAGTTTGAGGGCAGCCTTAAGGGCGTGGATGGCCGCATTCTTTTGGCTCAGGTACCTGGTGGCATGTTGACCAATATGGAAAACCAGCTCAAAGAGCAGGGCGCTGCGGATCGCCTCGATGAGGTACTCAAAGAGATCCCTCAGGTACGTAAAGACCTTGGCTACTTACCCCTTGTTACGCCAACTTCGCAAATTGTCGGTACCCAGGCGGTGTTAAATGTACTTACAGGTGAGCGTTATAAGTCCATCACCAAGGAAACCGCCGGGGTGCTGAAAGGTGAATATGGCGCTACGCCGGCACCTGTGGATAGTCTGCTACAACAGCAGGTGCTTAACGGTGCTGAGGCTATTAGCTGTCGCCCCGCCGATTTAATCGAGGCGGAGCTGGATAAACTGACCGCTGAGCTGGACGAACATGCGCAAACACAGCAGCTGCAGCTTGCCGATGAAGTTATAGACGATGTGCTGACCTATGCCTTATTCCCGCAAATTGGTTTGAAGTTCTTGGCCAACCGTAATAATCCGGATGCATTTGAGCCAGTACCAACTGCTGAGGTAAACCAAGGCACTGTCGCGCCTGCGGCTTCTTCGGTTGTGAAAGCGCCGGCTCAGGGCGGGCCTGAGCGCTACAGCATTAGTGTTGATGGCAAGGCTTATGATGTAGTTGTTGCCCCAGGCGGTGAGCTGGAAAGTGTTCGCGCCATCGCAGGTGAGGGTGAAAATCCGCCACAAAGTGCGGTAATAAGCAGTGGCGAAACCCTGAATGCACCACTGACAGGTAATATCTTCAAGGTGCTGGTTAAGCCGGGACAGCAGGTTAATGAAGGTGATGTGGTTATCATCATGGAAGCGATGAAGATGGAAACCGAAGTGCGCGTTTTACATGGCGGTAAAGTGGCCGAAGTGCTGGTGCGCGAAGGCGACTCGGTAAGCACAGGTGATGCGCTTATCGCGCTGGCCTAGGAGGAGCTATGGAAGCAGTCGTTAATCTTTGGCAGGCCACAGGCATAGCCAACTTTTCCGCCGGCCATTTGATCATGATAGCTGTGGGCTGTTTACTATTGTATTTGGCGATAGCCCGAAACTTTGAGCCCTTGCTTTTGGTGCCCATAGGCTTTGGTGCGTTACTGACTAACATCCCTGTGGCCGGTATGGCCGACCCCAACGGTCTTCTCTATTACGTTTACCATGTAGGGATAGATACCGGGATATTTCCCTTGTTGATCTTTATGGGTGTTGGGGCACTGACCGATTTTAGTGCCCTGATAGCCAATCCGCGCATGTTGCTATTAGGTGCGGCGGCACAATTTGGTATCTTCGCCACCTTGTTTGGCGCCATAGCCCTGAACTATGTGCCCGGCTTTGAATTTACCCTTAAAGATGCCTCGGCTATCGCCATTATAGGTGGCGCCGATGGCCCTACGGCAATATTCCTGGCTTCAAAATTGGCCCCAGATTTACTCGGTGCTATAGCCGTTGCTGCCTATTCCTATATGGCCCTGGTGCCCATTATTCAGCCGCCTATTATGCGGGCGCTAACATCGGAGCAGGAGCGCAAAATAGAAATGCCGCAACTGCGGGCGGTATCGAAGAAGGAAAAAATCATCTTCCCGCTTATGGTGCTGGCGCTTACCGCCATGTTCCTGCCGGCAGCGGCGCCTTTGGTAGGTATGTTCTGTCTGGGCAACCTGATGCGTGAAAGTGGGGTGGTGGATCGTCTCAGCGGCACGGCGCAAAACGAGCTGATCAATATCACTACCATCTTTTTAGGTCTGGGCGTGGGCTCTAAACTGGCGGCGGATAAGTTTTTAACCGTGGAAACCCTGGGCATATTGGCGCTCGGAGCTCTGGCATTTTCCATCGGCACCGCCTCTGGGGTGTATATGGCCAAGGTTTTAAACCGCTTTTCGAAGACACCCATCAATCCCTTGGTTGGCGCTGCGGGCGTGTCTGCCGTGCCCATGGCGGCGCGGGTGGTTAACAAGGTGGGGCTTGAAAATAACCCACATAACTTCTTATTGATGCACGCCATGGGCCCCAATGTTGCCGGTGTGCTTGGTAGTGCGGTGGCCGCGGGTATCTTGCTTGCCCTGGTAGGCTAAAATCGGTTAATTGGCTCTTCCTAGCCATTGCGCACCTTAGTTGTGAACTCACTAAGGTGCGCTTTTTTATGCCAAAGGTCGGGCACAAACTCACTCACTTCCGATGTATTAGGTGATAGCTAATCATTTAATACTGAGATATACAAGGTCGGGCTTTCAGCCCAACAAAGATGCGTATCATCACCCCATTGTCGACGCAAAGCCTCGTCCACAACACAAACCTCAGACAATCAAGGCGTTAACATGCTTGGTATGTTATAAAAGAAGTATTCAATTAAGGAGAAGATAAGCATGAATGCGATTTTGATTATCCTCGCTTTGTTTGTAGCCTTGGCCATCGCCGTGCCTTTATTAGAGCGCTATCAAGAGCAAATGGGGCTCAATAAAATGGTGCGCTTTCGTAAATACATTATCCCCCTGGTAGCTCTGAGCCTGATCTTACAGCTACTCTATTTGGCGTTTAAGCGCTAGCTAGTTTGCAGGCATAAAAAAAGCACCCTAAGGTGCTTTTTCTACATGTATATTTTCTCGGCGTATTACTTGTTATTCATGGCCAGCTGAATTTCGCGATCGCGCTCTAACTGCGCCAACAGGGTATCGGCAATAGGTTTGAACTTGGCTAGCTCACTAGCCGGCAGTGGCTCTGACTTAGGCAGCTTAACAGTTTTCGGGTTACGGTGAACACCGTTAACCAGGAACTCATAGTGCAGGTGAGCGCCGGTAACGCGACCTGTAGCCCCAACCGTACCAATTAATTGACCCTGTTTAACCTTCTCACCTTGCTTAACCTTGCGCTTATGCAGGTGCAGGTACTTGGTGACATAGGTATTGCCGTGCTGGATAAAGACATAGTTACCATTAAAGCGGTTATAGCCAGCCTTAAGTACGCGACCATTGCCTGCGGCAACTACAGGTGTGCCAGTTTTCGCAGCATAATCTATGCCGCGGTGTGGTTTAACTGTTTTCGTTACCGGGTGTAGACGGCGAGGGTTAAAGTTTGAGCTGATATATTTAAAGTTAACCGGGGCGCGTAAGAAGGCTTTTCTCATGCTGCGGCCTTGCGGCGTATAGAAGTTACCATCGCTGTGCCGCACAGCGGCGTAACGCTCGCCTTGGTTAATAAATTCGGCAGCAAGGATCTTGCCTGTACCAATATATTCACCATCCACATGGTGGGTTTCATATATCAAACTGAATTGATCGTCTTTGCGCAGGTCGTTGGCAAAGTCCACATCCCAACCAAAGATGGTGGCAAAATTCATAATTTGTTTTTCGCTCAGACCAGCACTGATCCCCGCGGTCCAAAAGCTACCGTTAATTGAGCCGGAAGCCGACTTGGTTAAGGTTTCAATTTCTTTGGAGTCGATGGCGGTGTCATAACTGCCTTCGTTGTTCAGAGTTACAAACAGGGTATCTGTTTTGCTGAGCACGTATTTTAACTGCTGCAATTCGCCTTGCTCATTTTTTGCAAAGCTAAGCACTTCACCGGGATGAATCTTGGTTAGTTTTTTGGTTTCTTCGTTGGTATTAACGAGTTTGTGCAGAGTTTGTGCGGAAAAGCCGGCGCGCTTAAAGATAACTGCCAGGCTGTCGCCATTTTTTACTTCAAAGTCTTGGTGTTCGTAGCTAGGCAGGGAAAGGGCTTCTTCGGCGGAATTAAGCTCGGCAATTTTTTCTTCATCTTCGAGTTTAACTTGCAGCTCGTAGCGTTTACCTACCTCTAGTGGTTTAGCATCGTTATCCTTTGAAGCCGTAGCTCGTTCCGTAGGTATAAGCATCAGGGTAACTATAGTCACCAAGAAGCCCATAATGAGCATTTTGTGTTTATTGGGGAGCTTGTGTACCACGCTTACCATAACCTACCTTTTTTGCCATAAAGGAAATAAAACTAACCAATGGCTGAGCATATATCTAATGTTGGCAAAATACCAGGGTTTTGTGCATTTAAACCGACGCCAAAGTGCGCTAGAATCGCGCGGTTAGCACATATTTTATCGGAGAAATAAATGACAGACTTGCAGACGGCACTGGCAGAAATTAAACGCGGTGCTGAGGAAATTTTACTCGAAGACGACTTGGTAGAGCGACTTAAGTCGGGGAAAAAACTAAGAATTAAGGCTGGTTTTGATCCAACGGCTCCAGATCTTCACTTAGGCCATACGGTGCTTATCAACAAGATGAAAACCTTCCAGGACTTAGGCCATGAAGTAATCTTTTTGATCGGTGATTTTACCGGCATGATAGGCGATCCAACGGGCAAAAATGTAACCCGTAAGCCTTTAACCCGTGAAGATGTGTTAGCTAACGCCGAAACCTATAAAGAGCAAGTCTTTAAAATCCTCGACCCTGAGAAAACCACCATTGCCTTTAACTCACAATGGATGGAAAACTTAGGTACAGCGGGAATGATCAAACTCGCGGCCAAACAGACCGTAGCACGTATGCTTGAGCGTGATGACTTTAAAAAACGCTATGCTAATGGCCAGGCGATTGCTATTCATGAGTTTTTATATCCTTTGGTGCAAGGATGGGATTCGGTGGCGCTTGAAGCCGATGTTGAGCTAGGTGGTACCGATCAGCGTTTTAACCTGCTAATGGGCCGTGAGCTACAAAAAGATGAAGGTCAAAAGCCGCAAACCGTGCTAATGATGCCATTGCTGGAAGGTACAGATGGCGTCCAAAAAATGTCGAAATCTTTGGGTAACTATATAGGTATCACAGATTCGCCTGAGGACATGTTCGGTAAAATAATGTCAATCTCCGATGATCTAATGTGGCGTTATTACGAATTGTTAAGTGCTTTGAGCCTGGAGCAAGTCGAGGCATTAAAGGCGGATGTTGCCAATGGCACTAACCCGCGTGATATCAAGATTGCCCTGGCCAAGGAAATTATCACCCGTTTCCACGATGAGCAGGCGGCGCAGCAGGCTCATGATGATTTCACTCAGCGTTTTTCTAAAAATGCTTTGCCAGATGATATCGAAGAGCAGACATTGGACTGTGCCGATGCTGAAATGATGATCACGGCCTTGCTTAAAGATGCGAATCTGGTTGCCAGTACATCCGAAGCCATCCGCATGATCAAACAAGGTGCGGTAAAAATCGATGGTGAAACCAAGGTTGATGACAGCAAGCTGATGATAGCCAAAGGCACAACCGCGGTATACCAGGTTGGTAAACGTCGCTTTGCCAAGGTGACTCTGGCCTAATAAAAAAGCCGTAGTGCTACAAAATGACTAAGCCACCTTCAGGGTGGCTTTTTTATGCTTTTTTAAGCCAAGAATAAAAACGAGATGATAATAACCAGCAGCCAAAGCCCATTGATACGCTCAATAATACTTAGTGCTGCCTTGATATCTTCTGCTTCTGGCTGACGATAAAGACCTATGCGCATACGTTCAAATCGCTGCCCTTGATAATAGGCCGGGCCGCCAAGTTGCACTTGCAATAAGGCACTAAACACACTGAGTATCCAGCCGCTGGGACTGTGATAAAAATGCTGTCCGTAATTGCGAATATAGCGCCAGGCTATTGCTCGGTATTTGCTAAATAGTGCCGGTAATAAATAGAGTAAAAGCGCAGGTAATTGGCACAGTGAAAGTAACCACTTACTTGCGAACAGGTAGCGGCTATTGGGTAAGGCATGCGCGCGCATGGCTCGGTGGAGTTGCCATAATAGCGCATAGGCGAAGCTAGCCTGATAGCCAGCCAGACAATATAGCAGCAAGGGGCTGAAATAGTCGTGCAACATGCGCAGTACCAGGATTTCAATATTGGCTTTGGCTATGCCTTGTGTGTTTAGGCGCTCTGCATCGCGATTGGCTAGTTTGCTCAGGAGTGCCTTAGCTAGGGGGTTACGTTCTTGTTGCAGGGCTTGGGCGATACGCTGACTGGTTTGGCGCAGTGGTGTTTCACCCAGACAAAAATACAGAACCAGCGCCGAGAGTAATTCTGGATAGAATACCAATTGGGCAAAAAGGGTCAGCATCAACAGGGGTAACAATACGCACAGGGCTATACTGGATATTGCCGCAAGGCCGAGATAACTGCTGCTATATTCTGGAGAATAAGTGCGGGCAACAAGGTTGCCAAAAGCAAGGCGCAACAGAGTAAAGGGGTGATACCAGGAGGGCAGTGGCAGCCATCGCGCTAAGGCGACGGCTGTCAATAACAGCAATAACTCAAGGTGATTGCTAAACGCCTCCAGCTGCATTTATAGGCTTACGTTGGAAAGCTTGGTTAGCATGGCCATGACCATGGCCGAAGAGTTTTTTGATGCTACCTCAAGGTAGGCTTCAAATGAGTCTGGAGATTCTTTACCGGCAATATCCGACAGCGAGCGGATCACCACAAAAGGGGTGTTAAGCAGATGACAGGCCTGAGCAATGGCCGCACCTTCCATTTCTACCGCCAACATGGTCGGGAATTGGGCTCTAGTTTGCTCGATACGGGCTGGATCACACATAAAGGAGTCACCGGTACAAACCAGTCCAACCAAAGACTGACACTGCGCCAGCTCGGCAATGGATTGCTCCGCTACTTTTATCAGCTCGGGGTGAGAAGTGTAAGCGGCTGGCATTTGTGGTACCTGGCCAAACTCATAACCAAAAGCGGTCACATCCACGTCATGGTGGCGCAGCTCATTGGCAATGGCAACATCGCCTACCGCCAGACGTTGATCAAAGCCACCGGCAGAGCCTGTGTTGATCACACAATCCGGGTGGAATTGTTCGACTAAAATAGTGGTAGCAACGGCCGAGGCAACCTTACCGATACCCGATTGCACCAAGGTCACTTCTTGGTCGTTTAATTGCCCGTGATAGAAGGTGAAGCCACCTTGCTCGAGTACTTCAACGTTACTCATCTGCTCACGTAAAATTGCAATTTCCGGCTCCATAGCGCCGATAATACCTACTTTCATAGCATCTCTAATTTATTGGCAAAAACAGCCCTTAGTATATCAAAGGCTGTATCGATATGGCATTAAATCTCCGCCAGCTGGGTCGAGGTGGTAATTGCTGGACTTTGCATCTGTGCCTTGGTTTGTGATGGCGACAGCACAGCTGGGTGGGCCGATTTTCGGGTGTTGCTAGTCTCACTCTTGCCAAGCTTAAATAAAATAGCGTTGCGCACATCCTCGGCGCGATAGCCGCTTTTTACCTTCATGCGAATATGGGGAATGCCGACGGTTTCCAGGGCGCCGCTGACAAACCAGTCGCGCTGGGCCTTATGTCCACCCTTGTTGGCGTTATTCACTAGATCCACGGCGGCGACTATGGTGAGCTGGTTTTTATCCAGTAGCACATAGTCCAGTTGCTTATTTTTAAGCTTGGTTAGGGCGATGCGCTTGGATTTGTTGGTAAGTCCGGCTTTGCAATCGATAATATCGGCCAGTTTTACCCGGCTGACGATGCGGTAGTTATCGCCCACGGCGCGCTCTAATAAAGAGAGGAAGGCGCTTTCGACCTGAGTATACATTTCCTTTTTACGAACAAAGGGGTAGGGGTTTTCGTTATTATCGGTAAACTTAGAGATCACCACCGAGGCGATAACCACCAGGACGAGAATTGATAACAGCGCGAATTCCATGAGTTACTCCAGAACGAATATTTGACACATAGGTTCTGAAAGCAATAAGCGTGCCTGAACTACCAGGCACCAAGAGCTTATTGAGAGATTTATCCATCTAGCCCTTAAGGCTGATAACCGTCGGCAATGCCTTTGGTGGCAATGGCCACGGCATCATGGGCATGGAGCGACTCATAATGGTTAATACGCAACCAAAAGTCCTGCACATGGGTATCTTGATTCAGGGTCGATTTGATCTTGCGCGCTGCATCTTCACAGAACATCAGATTTTCACCGTTAAGGCGAGCAAATTCCTGCTCGTCTTCACGTTTTACCGCGGTTTGCACTGGTGTTTTCAGGGTGTTTTCTATGGCATCGATCAGGGCCTGGAAGTTAAATGCTGAAACCTGGCTACCCAAGCGCACCTTCACCTCGGCTACCGAGCGTTGCGAATGCGGAGTGGCACTGATCCCTTCACTGCTGCCAAGCCAGGCATGAACATCGGCAAAGTTTAGCTCTTTGGCATCGAAATCGCGCACAAAATTGGCTTGAATAAGCTGTCGTGCCAGAGCCGCCGAGCAAGGGCAGGTTGATGAATAGGTCACTTTAATGCCAACTTCAAACTCCAGTTTGCCTTCATTGATGCGTGCATCTATGGCAATGGGGTAAAACTTCCAGCCGCTGTTATCGCTTAACAGAGCCGGGCGGCGAAGTGGTAAGTCAAAGGCCAGACTGATACGCGCCTGTGAACTGATATCACTGTGCGAGCTGATAAACTTATCCAATGTAGCCTTAATATTCAGCGGCGTTACCGCAGGGGCGCTGGAGAGTTCATCAAGTGCTAAAAACAGTCGCGACATATGAATGCCTTTGGCATTTTTGTCGATCAGGTTAACAAAGGCCTGAGCTTTGGCGTTTACAACCACGGGCGCAAGGCCGTCAGATTCGACCAGCAGCGGCAGCTCAATATCACTCATCCCTACCCATTCCAGTGTTTCTTGAACGGGGGCAGAACTCGTGTTAGCAATATCTGGCATGGCGTTGTGCATGGCCTTCCTCATAGGTAATACTGAAAAGCCCGATATTCTACCTGAAAATTAGCAAATGTGGAGTTTAGCGACGCTATAACTAGCTGTAGATGCAAAAGCGTGTTTCTTGTTAATAGGGTCTGTTGACCTTTGTTGTTTGTTTCTGCAGCAGTTTGTAGTGAATTTATACAAGGCGGCACATGTGTGGTGTAGTTATTCTACATAAACATGTAACAACACAGTAGAAATGCGCTACAAGCGCTGCCCTACGGGTTCATCTAAACGCATCCTGCTCTGTGTTGCTCGCTA